>DAICZL010000634.1 GCA_027311165.1 bacterium | reverse complement strand
ACCCTGGGGGGGGGCCAGCGTCTCGGCCGCCACCGCCTCACGCGGGGCGGTGGCGATGGCGCCTTCCGGCAATGCGCCCAGCGCCTCCGCCAGAGCGTGGCTCTCGGCCGGCAGCACCCGCACGCGCACCGGATCGGGCGGCGCGCCGGCTTGCGTGCCCATGCCCAGCAGCGCCGCGACCCGCGGGGTCAGTTCCAGCAGCCGCCCGGGAGCGGCCGGGCCGCGATCGTTCACCCGCAGGCGGACCTGCCGGCCGGTGCGCAGATCCGTCACCTCGGCGATCGCCGGCAGTTGCAGCGTGGAATGGCCTGCGGCCATCGCATCGGGGTCGTAGCGCTCGCCATCGGCGGTGAGCGCCGGGGCATCGGCCGGGCGGAGGGTCGCGAGCCCGGTCCGGTCATAGCCGAAATCCTCACGCGGATAGTGCCAGCTTCCCCCGCTCGGATAAGGCGCCCCGACCACGTAGTGCGGCACCGGCGCCGGCCCCGGCGGGCGCTGGCAGGTGGCGAGAGCGAGCAGGAGCAGCATTGCCGCACGACGCATCAGCCCGCGGCGACCAGATCGCCCAGCAGCCCCACCGACAAGGCGTAATAATCCGACGGGTTGTAGCGGCGGATCGCCGCGAAATTGGGATAGACCAGGAACGCATCGGCCGCACCCGCGGAGGCCCCGCCGGCCCCCGGCGCACCATCGGGCAGCACCAGCCCGGCGGTCAGCGTGTCCCCGCCGCGGCCAGCCAGCGCCGTGCCATCGAGCCGACGCACCCCCAGGCGCTGCCAGTCGGCCAGCGGCCGGCCCCGCTCGCGGCCGGCCAGCGTCGTGTCGAACCCCGGCGGCAGACGCACCTGCACGCCCCAGCCCTCGCCGCCGCGCCAGCCGGAATGGGCCAGGTAATTGGCGATCGAGGCCAGGCTGTCGGCCCGGCTGTCCCAGATGTCGCGCCGCCCCTTGCCGTCGAAATCGACCGCGAGGCGCAGATAGGAACTCGGCATGAATTGCGGCTGGCCCATCGCCCCGGCATAGCTGCCGCGCATCCGCTCGAAGGCGATGTCGCCATGGTCGAGGATCTTCAGCGCGTCGAGCAGCTCTGGGCGGAAGAAGCTCGCCCGCCGTCCGTCCCAGGCGAGCGTCGCCAGCGCCTCGATCACGTTGAAGCCGCCCAGGAAGCTGCCGTAATTGGTCTCCAGCCCCCAGATTCCCATGATCACCTGGGGCTCGACCGCGAAGCGGGCCTGCACCGAGGCCAGCAGGTCGCGGGTCTGGGCATAGGCCTGCCGGCCGGCGCTGATCCTCTGGTCCGACAGGCGGGTGGCGCGGAAATGCTGCCAGGTCTGGGTGAATTCGGGCTGGTAGCGGTCGAGTTCCAGCACTTTCTGGTTGGGCCGCAGCCCGGCCAGCGCGCGGTCGAGCGTGGCGGGGCGGATGCCGGCATGGGCGGCATCGGCGCGCACGCCGGCCAGGAAAGCGGTGAAACTGTCCTGGGCGGCACCGGCCGGGATGGCACCGGCCTGGGCGGCCAGCACCAGCAGTGGCGCGGCGGCCAGCGAGCGACGGGTCAGCATGGGCAGTGTCTGCCATGCAAGCCGAGTCCGGTGCAACTGCTCAGGCGGGCGGGCAGAGCGGCCGGCCGGGCAGCCGCCAGGCGCCTGCGGCATCCCTCGGGCCAGGGCCGGCGGGCGCCTCGCCAACGATCGGGGGAGGCACCGCGCCCGCTCCCGTCGGGGCTGCAATCCGCCCGGCGATCCGCCGCCGCCGCGGCCGCGTACGGCCTGCGCAGGGCAGCAAGCCGCCACGCGCAACCGGGGCCCGGTCCTTGGCGTGGACGAAACACACGCTTTGGGGATAATCTCGACACTGGCATCCGGCGCGATGCCCGAAGGCGGCATTCTTCCGCCATCCGAACCGGTTAAGGGGAAACGCTCAAGATGGAACGACGTCATCTGCTTCGCGCGGCGGCGGCCGCGGCGGCCGCGGCCGTGGCCGGCCCGGCACTCGCCCAATCCGATCCGACCGGTACCACGCCGCCCGCGCGGGACTGGAACGACCCCTCCACCGCGCTCTATCCCGATCCGGCCTTCGAGGTGTTCGACAAGCGCTTCGCCAAATACAGCGCCGGCACCACCGGCGTGGTGCGCATCTGGACCGGCGGCGTCTGGACCGAAGGCCCGGTCTGGTTCGGCGACATGCAGAGCCTGATCTTCAGCGACATCCCGAACGACCGGCTGATGCGCTATGACACGCTGACCAAGCAGACCACCCCGTTCCGCCAGCCATCCAATTTCGCCAATGGCAATACCCGTGACCGCCAGGGCCGGCTGCTGACCTGCGAACAGGCCACGCGGCGCGTCACCCGCACCGAATACAGCGGCGCCATCACCGTGATCGCCGACAATTACCAGGGCAAGCCGCTGAATTCCCCCAACGGGGTGATCACCAAGTCCGACAACACGATCTGGTTCACCGACCCGAGCTACGGCATCGGCGGCGACCATGAGGGGGTGCGCGCCGAGTCCGAGCTGCCCCGCAACGTCTACCGGTTCGACCCGAAGACCGGCAAGCTGAAGGTCGTGGTCGGCGATTTCAGCATGCCCAACGGCCTGTGCTTCTCGCCCGACGAGAAGAAACTCTACATCACCGATACCGGTTTCCTCGGCGGCCCCGAGAAGAAGACGCTGATCCGCGTGTTCGATGTCGGCGACGAAGGCACGCTGAGCAACGACCGCATCTTCCACGATTTCTCCGACGTTCCCCCGCCCTATATCGCCGATGACATCCGGGCCGACGAGGATGGGAACATCTGGGCCGCCGGCGGCTGGTCGCCCAACCACAACATGAACGGGGTGCGGGTGTTCGCGCCCGATGGCACGCCGATCGGCGCCATCGTGCTGCCGGAGGTCGCCGCCAATCTCTGCTTCGGCGGCCATGAACACAACCGGCTGTTCATCACCGCGAGCACCTCTGTCTACGCGATCGACGTCGGCACGCGCGGCGTCGAACTCTGAGCCTGGCGACCGGCG
>DAICZL010000631.1 GCA_027311165.1 bacterium | reverse complement strand
CCCTGGGGGTGCGATGACCCTGGGGGTGCGATGACCCTGGGGGGGCGATCTGGAAGGGCGGACCGGTCCTGCCGCGCCGCCGGGGTTTCAGCCGCTCAGCTGCGTCTTGCCTTGCGTGGCGCGGCCCCGGGCGCGGCGGCGGATGCGACCGCCATTTGCGTGATCAGCCCGGCGCTTTCGGATCCGGGCACCGGGCGGCTGAACAGATAGCCCTGCACTTCCGAGCAGTTTTCGCTGCGCAGCCGCGCGAACTGCTCCTCGGTTTCCACGCCCTCGGCGGTGGTCTCGATCCCCAGGCTGCGGCCCAGCCCGGTCACCGCCCGCACGATCGCGATCGATCCGGCGGTGTGCCCCAGTTTCCGCACGAAGGACTGGTCGAGCTTGATCCGGTCGAAGGGGAAGCTGTGCAGGCAGCTCAGCGAGGAATAGCCGGTGCCGAAATCGTCCATCGCGATCTGCACGCCCAGCGCCCGCAGCCGGTGCAGTGTGGTGAGCGTCGCCTCGTCGTTCTGCAGCATCACCGTCTCGGTGATTTCGAGCTCCAGCCGCGTCGCCGGCAGGCCGGTTTCGGCCAGCGCCATGGCCACCTCCTGTGCCAGGTCGCAGCCGCGGAACTGCACCGAGGACAGGTTCACCGCGACCCGCAGCGGCGCCGGCCAGGTGGCAGCCTCGGCGCAGGCGGCGTGCAGCACCCAGACGCCGAGCGGGACGATCAGCCCCGTCTCCTCGGCCATCGGGATGAACTCGGCCGGGGAGACCATCCCCCGCTGCGGGTGGCGCCAGCGCAGCAGCGCCTCGAAGCCCATGATCCGGCGCGAGCGCGTCTCCACGCTGGGCTGGAAATGCAGCAGGAATTCCCGCCGCTCCATCGCCTGGCGCAGATCGAGCTCCAGGGTGCGGCGCGCCTTCTGCCGGGCGTCCATCTCGGCTTCGAAGAAGCGCCAGTGGCCGCGCCGGTCGCCCTTCGAACGGGCCAGCGCAGCCTCGGCGCTCTTGAGCAGGCGTGCACTGTCCGACCCGTCGGTGGGGGCGAGCGCGATGCCGATGCTGGCCCCGATCGTCACCTGGTGGCGTTCCACCTCGAAGGGCGCGCTCAGCATGGCCAGCATGCTCTCGGCGAGCAGTTCGGCGTGCTCGGGCCGGCCGAGATCGGGCAACACCACCGCGAATTCATCGCCGCTCAGCCGCGCCACCGTGTCCGAGCGGCCCATGCAGGCGTTCAGCCGCTCACCGACCTGGCGCAGCAGCGCATCGCCCACCGCAAGGCCCAGCGCCTCGTTCACCGCCTTGAAGCGATCGAGCCCCAGGCACAGCACCGCCGCCGACCGGCCGGAAGCGCCGCCCTCCAGCACATGGTCCAGCCGCTCATGCAGCAGCAGCCGGTTGGGCAGGCCGGTCAGTACGTCGTGGCGCGCCAGATGGTAGAGCTGCTCCTCGGCCTGGCGCTGCGCGGTGATGTCCTCGCAGGTCATCACCCAGCCGCCGCCCACCACCGGCTCGTAGCGGATCGTGACGAAGCGGTCGGCGATCCGCACGTCGAATCGTTGGCTGGACCGGCCGCCGGCCAGGCGCGCCATCCGGTCGGCATGGACCTGCTCGGCCGTCTCACCGCCGTGATTGCCCATCGCCACGCTGATCTCGATCAGCTCGCGCAGGCTCATCCCGATCCGCACCCGCTCGGGCGGCAGACCCGAGATTTCGCAATAGCGGCGATTGAACACCCGCACGCGCAGATCAGCGTCATACAGCACCAGACCCTGGCTCATATGGGCCAGCGCGGCGTCGAAATGCCGATGGGTCTCGTTCAGGGCCTCCTCGGCCCGGCGGGTCGTGGTGATGTCCTCATAGGTCGCGACCCAGCCGCCATCGGCCAGAAAACCGTGGCGGACCGCGACCACCTGCCCGTCGCGCAGCACCAGCTCGTCCTGCCGGTCGTCCCGCCTGGCGATGAACGCGCGGCGACGCTGATAGAGTGCCTCGCTGCTGATGTCGGGATGGTTGCCCTGCTCGGCGGACAGGCTGATGAGCTCGCGCAGGCTGATGCCGGGGTACACGCGCTCGGCTGGAAGCCCCAACAGATCCAGGTAGCGCTGGTTGTGCACCACCAGCCGCTCCTCCCGGTCGAACAGCACCAGCCCCTGGGTCATGTTGCCGAGCGCTGCGTCCAGCCGGCGATTGGCTTCCTTCAGGGCCATGTCGCGGCGCAGAATTTCCTCCTGCACCGCCAGCTGTTCGGTCAGATCCTCGTAGGTACAGACGAACCCGCCATCGGGGAGGAAGCGGTGGCGCACCGCGATGGTCCGGCTGCACATCACCTGGTGGAAGGTGCCATCCTGCCGCCGCGCCAGGAAGCGGTGGCGCTCGGCATAGACATCGGCTCCCGGACGCTGATCCTGGTGACTGCGGGTGAGGCTGCGGCCGATCAGTTCCCGCAGCTCCATCCCAGGCCGGACTTTCTCGGGGGGCAGGCCCAGCACGTCGCAATACCGGTCGTTATGAAACACGAGATGTTCGGTGGCATCGAACATCGCCACGCCCTGTTCCAGATTCAGCAGCACCGTCCGCAGCTTCTGCGCCTCGGCAGTGCCGATCGGTTCCGCCTCCCGTCCCGAGCGTTCCGCAGCAGCGAGGCCCGAATCGGCTTCCTGTAGCGCGCGGATTATCTGCCGCATGCGGCGATTGCGGCGGCGCGACCCCGATGGCGCCGCCCCCCCGCCAGATGCAAGCTGGTCCAATGTCTCGGGCTGCATCAGCGGCATCATGCGGCCCCGCTCCCTGCCGGAAGATGCAACGCGACGCCGGAACCGGCCCGCCACCACCCTGACCGGGCTTCGAAGATCCGACGGCGCGACTTCGGCATGGGCCGGCTCCCCGAAAAGCCCCGCCGGTCAAGATCGGTCGGACAGGGCTATCTCGGGGACATCCTGGCCGTCTCGGATTACTGAAAGCTTATCGCCCGCAGCGATCGCACCGTCCCGCGATCGGGCAGTCCGGCGATCGATCAACGCACCGAGCGACCAATCCAGCGCGCGATCGACGCAGCGCCGATCAACGCGGTTCGCGGCCCATGCAGCGACCGGCCCGTGCAGCGACCGGCCCATGCAGCGACCGGCCCGTGGAGCGACCGGCCCGTGCAGCGACCGGCCAGTGGAGCGACCGGCCAGTGGAGCGACCGGCCCGGGCAGCGACCGGCCGGAGTCCTGGATCAGGGCCCTGTGATCGGCGTACCAGGCGCGGCGCCGGCCCGGCACGGCCAGCGCAGCCAGGCCGGCACGGCCCGAGGGCTCCGCGACGTCCCGGCGGGCGCGGCGTCCGAACCGGCCTTTCCCTCCGCCCTCAGCGTGGCGTCAGCACCATCACCATCTGGCGGTTCTCCATCCGCGGCATCTGCTCGACCTTGCTCATCGGGTCCATCTCGACGCGGATCCGTTCCAGAACCCTGATGCCGATATCCTGGTGCGCCATCTCGCGGCCGCGGAAGCGCAACGTGACCTTGACCTTGTCGCCCTCCTCGATGAACGATTTCATGGCGCGCATCTTCACCTGATAATCGTTCTCGTCGATGTTGGGACGGACCTTGATCTCCTTGATCTCGATCACTTTCTGCTTTTTCTTGGCCTCGTTCTTCTTTTTCTGCTGTTCATATTTGAACTTGCCGAAATCGAGGATCTTCACCACCGGCGGTTCCGCGTTCGGGCTGATCTCGAGCAGATCGAGACCCACCTGATAGGCGCGCAACAACGCCTCGCGGGCGCTCATCACGCCCTGCATCTCACCATCCTGGTCGATCAGTCGCACTTGCGGGGCACGGATCTCCTCGTTCACGCGGGGCCCGTCGCGGCTCGGCGCGGCGGGCATGGGGGCTCTGGCTATGGTGCTCTCCTGTCGCTGTTGCGGATCATCTTAACGCATCAGTCTCGATAACGCATGGGTCCGGATCACGGCTGGGTCCGGATCACCGGCGGTCGGGCAAGAAATCGGAACGAACCGTCTCCGCCAGCGGTCGCGGCCACAGTCCTGGCGCGCCCGCGCTGGCGGGGCAGGCGCGACCGACCCCGGGCGTGGCACTCACCCCTTCCGCAGATCGGGAGCCTGCGCCTCCCGTGCAAGCACCGCCACCGCTTCGGCCAGAGGCAATGTCTCGGCAGCGGCCCCGCCCAGCCGGCGCAGC
>DAICZL010000621.1 GCA_027311165.1 bacterium | reverse complement strand
GAGGGTGGGCGTGGGGGCGGCGCAGCGCGGCGGAGCCGCCCGACCGGGATGGCGCGGCCGGACGACGCTCATCCCCCCCGGGGCTGCGCGTTCCGCCGCCAGCGATCCCATTTCGGGCAGGACCGCGCCCGCGGGCCGCCTTCTATGGCCGCACCCGGAACAGGGCGGCGATGCCATGCCGGTCGAGCAGCGCCAGGCGCTGCGGCAGCAGCTCCGCCAGATCGGGTGCCAGTTCCGCGTTCAGCAGCAGCACATAGTCGAATTTGGCGGGCCAGCCGGCGAGATAGGACGCCGGATCGGGCGCCGTCGCGGCATCCGCATAAGGCCCGAGCGCGGTGTAGTCGAAGGGCGGGCCGGCGCCGCCATCGCCCGAGGCGTCGTAGGGCGGGCGCATCCGCAACGGCTGCTGGCCTGCCAGGGCGAAGGCATCCGACCAGAAGGCACGGCGGTCGATCAGCGCGAAGGCGCCGAAATGCCAATAGGCGGGCGGCATGCCGAGCCCCGCCACGATACGGCTGGCCGGCAGCACGAGCCTGCCGGGGGGATGCAGCACCGGGCTCGCCTCCACCGTCAGCACCCGGGTACCCGGCTCGACCGCCGCCAGCACCTGCCGCACATCCGCGATGTCCTGGGCCGATCCCAGCCAGACCGAGGTGAGATAGGCCATCCGCCCGGCGAACAGGACCGACAGCACGAGGGTGACCGCGATCGCCTCGCGACGGCCGAGGGCGCGCGGCATCACCACGGCGAAGACCAGAAAGCCGAGCAGCACGGGGATGCGCGTGTCGATCCAGTAGCCGCCCTTGGCGCCCACCGGCAGGACCACATAGAGCAGCAGCAACGCCGGCAGCGCCAGCCAGGCCAGCCGGAGCACCCGCAGCCGGCCACGCAGCAGCCAGACCAGCAGCACCGCGAGCAGCGCCAGCGCAACCGCGAAACTGACCCGGCGCGAATAGCCGAGCACCGGCACCAGCAGCAGGAACAGCTTGTTATGCAGCGTCTGCCACGCCACCACCCCGCCGGTTCCGGCCAGCGGCGAGGCGAGGTAGAGCGCCACCGGCCCCGCCAGCGCGACCGCCACGGCCATCGCCCGGCCGACCGCGTAACGCCGCGCGGCGGCGCTGCCCAGGCCATGGCGGAGGATCGCCGCGAGCTCGCTGCAGCCGATCAGCAGCGCGAACAGGGCGAAGCCGAACAGGTGGCACAGGAATGCCAGCAGGGCGAAGCCGGCCCCGACCGGCACGGCGCGTATCGGATGGCGCCGGCCGATCGCGATCCATGACGCGGCCCCCCACAGCGCCACGCCGACCGCCAGCTGGAAGTTCAACATGCCCAGCAGGAGCACAGTGTTATAGGCGACGAACCCCGCGCCGAGCTGCCACAGCGACCGGCGCCGGAACCCGGCCCGGCTGAGCGCGATGGCCCCCGTGACCGGCAGCAGCACTGCCAGCGCCACCATCACCCGGCCCGCCGCCAGCGGTGGCAGGACGTGCATCAGCGGCGGCAGGATCAGATCGGTGGCGAGATTGGGGATCAGCCCCCACTGCGCCACGAAGATCCGCCCCAGCACCGGATCCGCGGCGCCGAAGGCCAGGACGAAGCCGCGCGCGAGATGGTTCGGATAATCCGCCAGCGGCGGCACTGCGACCGCCAGGATCGGCACCATCAGCCCGGCCAGCATCAGCGCGAGGCCGCACCACCACAGCCAAGCCGGCAGCACCGG
>DAICZL010000619.1 GCA_027311165.1 bacterium | reverse complement strand
GCCCTGTCCCGCCCCCTCCGGCCGGGCTGGCGCCTGATGTGCGGCATCGCCGGCCTGATCCTCGCCCCCGCGGCGGCGCCGCCCGATCCTGCGACCCTCGCCGCGCTCGCCACGGCGCTCGCCCATCGCGGGCCCGATGGCAGCGGCCAGGCAGTGCACGGCCAGATCGCCCTGGTGCATACGCGGCTGTCGATCATCGATCTGCTGACCGGCGACCAGCCGCTGCATGCCGGCGCGGCGAGCCTGATCGCCAATGCCGAAATCTACAATTACCGCGAGCTGCGCGCGGCGATGCCCGGCGTGCGCTTCGCCACCAGCAGCGATTGCGAGCCGCCGCTGCATCTGTGGCTGAGCGATGGTCCCGCCTATGCCGACCAGCTGCGCGGCATGTTCGCCATCGCCATCCATGAGCGCGTGGCCCGCAGCGTCACGCTGACGCGCGATCCGTTCGGCATCAAGCCGCTCTATATCGCCACCGTGAAGGACGGGCTCGCCTTCGCCAGCGAGCCGCAGGCGCTGCTCGAGTCCGGGCTGGTGGCGCGCGGCCTGCGCCCGGCGGCGCGGTACGAATTGCTGCAGCTGCAATTCACCACCGGCGCCGAGACGATCTTTCCGGCGATCCGGCGGGTGCTGCCCGGCGAGACGCTGACCTGCGCCGAGGGGCGGGTGCTGGAACGGCGCCGGGTCACCGCCCTGCCCGCCGGCGAACCGGAGGTGATCTCCGAGGACGCGGCGCTGGCCCGGCTCGACCGCGCGCTCGAGGAGAGCGTCGATCTGCACCAGCGCAGCGACGTGCCGTACGGGATGTTCCTCTCGGGCGGCATCGACAGTGCCAGCGTGCTGGCGCTGATGGCGCGGCTGAACACCGCCCCGGTCCTGGCCTTCACCGCGGGCTTCGCCGCCCCCGGCGCGGCCGATGAGCGGCTGGCCGCCGCCGAGACGGCGCGGGCGGCCGGCGCGCGCCACGAGACCATCGAGATCACCGAGGCGATGGTCTGGCGGCATCTGCCCGAGATCGTCGGCTGCATGGACGATCCGGCGGCCGATTACGCCATCATCCCCACCTGGTTCCTGGCCCGCCGGGCGCGCCAGGACGTGAAGGTGGTGCTGTGCGGCGAAGGCGGCGACGAGATCTTCGCCGGCTACGGCCGCTATCGCAGCGCCATGCGGCCGTGGTGGCTGGGCGGGCGGGTGATGCGCGCGCGCGGCAGCTTCGACCGGCTGGACGTGCTGCGGACCCGCCCGACCGGCTGGCGCGACGGCATCGCCGCCGCCGAGGCGCGCGAAGGCGCCGGCCGCAGCCGCCTGGCCGCCGCGCAAGCCACGGATGCCGCCGACTGGCTGGCCCATGACCTGCTGCTCAAGCTCGATCGCTGCCTGATGGCGCACGGGGTGGAAGGCCGCACCCCGCTGCTCGATCCCGGCATCGCCCGCGCCGCATTCCTGCTGCCCGATTCCCTGAAGCTGCGCCAGGGCCGCGGCAAATGGATGCTGCGGCGCTGGCTGCAGGCGCATCTGCCCGAAGCCCGGCCGTTCGCGCCCAAGCAGGGCTTCACGGTGCCGATCGGGGCCTGGATCGCCGGCCAGGGCGCGCGGCTCGGGCCGCTGGTGGCAGCCCAGCCCGGGATCGCCGAGATCGCCGAACCCGGCCGGGTCGCCGCGCTGTTCCGCGCCGCCTCCGGCCGTCACGAGGGCTTCGCCGCCTGGACCCTGCTGTTCTACGCGCTGTGGCACCGCCGCCACGTGCTGGGTCTGCGGCCGGTGGGCGATGTGTTCGAA
>DAICZL010000617.1 GCA_027311165.1 bacterium | reverse complement strand
CCCCTGTTCCGCACCAAGGAGCGTCCCGGCCACCATCCCCGGGTCCGGACCAGGGACCGTCCCAGCCGCACTCCCCGGGTCCGGAACAGGGTCCGTCCCCGCCGCACTCCCCGGGTCCCGACCAGGGTCCGTCCCCGCCGCACTCCCCTTGTCGGTTCCCCCCGGGGGACCCGCGAGGCTGCGGGGCGGCGTCGCGTCTGCCCTGCCGGCCAGGCCCGCCTCGTCCATGATCACCCTCGAGAGTCGCGGCTCCGGCGGCGCCCATCGCCCGCCCGTCACCTGGTGCCAGGCCCTTCTACCGCCGGCAGCAGCCTGCGCGGACCCTCTTTCGCGCCTCCGGCGGCCTTTCGCGCCTGCGGCGGCGGATCGGCGGGCGGCATCGCCCCGGCCACGGCCACGCCCCCGAAAGCGCCCTCGGGCGGGGTTGCGGCCGGCGGGGCGCGGGACCTGCCCGCAAGCCAGCCGGCTTCGGCGACGACATCGCCGCCCGCCAGTAGCCCGCGGCCGGTGCCGCCCCTATGTTGGGATCATGTCCGAGACCCCCGCCTTCCTCGACAGCGGGCGCCCAGACGTGCCCGACATCGTCGTGCCGCGCGGGATCACGCCGTTCTACCTGCCCCACCGCCCGGTGCGGGGGCGGCTCGTGCGCCTCGGCCCGCTGGCCGATGCCTTGCTGACCCGTCACCGCCACAGCCAGGCCGTCACCCGGCTCACCGGCGAGGCGCTGGCGCTGGCCGCCGGCCTCGCCGGGGCGCTGAAATTCCGCGGCTCGTTCAGCGTCCAGGCCAAGGGCGATGGCCCGGTGCGGATGCTGCTGGCCGATTGCACCGATACCGGCGCGCTGCGCGGCTATGCCCTGACCGATGCCAAGGCGCTGGCCGGCCTGCTCGCGCAGACCGAAGACCCCTCCGCCGCGCGCCTGCTGGGCGCGGGATACCTGGCCTTCACCGTCGATCAGGGCGGCGAGCGCGACCGCCACCAGGGCATCGTCGCGATCGAGGGCAGCAGCCTCGCGGAGATGGCGCTGCATTATTTCGCCACCAGCGAGCAGATGGGCTGCTTCGTGCGGCTGGCCGCCGCCCCCTCGCCGCTCGGCTGGCGGGCCGGCGCGCTGATCCTCGAGCGGGTGCCCGGCGAAGGCGGGATCGACCCCGAGCTGGACGGGGAGGCCCAGGCGGAAAGCTGGCGCACCGCGACCACCCTCGCCGCGACGCTGACCGAGGCCGAACTGCTCGACGACACCCTGCCGCCCGAGCGCCTGCTGTGGCGGCTGTTCCACGGCGAGGGCATCGCGATCGACCGGCAGCGGGCGCTCGCCTATGGATGCCGCTGCTCGCGGGCGCGGCTGTCGGGCATACTCGAGGGCTTCGGTCCCGACGATCTGGACCATATGGCGGTGGATGGCGACATCGTGATGACCTGCGAGTTCTGCAATCTCGATTTCCGCTTCCCCCGCGCCGAGGTGCGCGGCCAGGAGCGCCCCGCCCCACCGCGCGAGGCGACGGGCGAGGGCGATCCATCCGGCGATCCGCAGACCCCGCCAGGATCGGATCTGCCCCGATGAGGCCGCGGCCAGGGCGGCGCAGCCTGGTGCTGGGAATGGCGGCGCTGCTGGCGGGCTGCGGCGGCGAGGACGGCGCCGTGTCGTTCGCCCCCCTGCGCTATGACTATCTGGCACCGATCCGGCTGAATGTCGGATCGTTCGAGATCGACCAGCGCTGGGCCCCGCGCGAGGGCGACGATCTCGCCTCGCTCGCCCCGACCCCGCCGGTGGAGGCGCTGCGGCAGATGGCGCATGACCGGCTGCAGATCGAGGGCAGCGCCGGGCGGGCGGTGTTCGTGATCCAGGACGCCTCGATCACCGCGCGCGGCGGGCATTACGAGGGCAGCCTGGCGGTGCGGCTCGAGATTTATACCTCGGGCGGCACGCCGGCGGCGTTCGCCGAGGCGCGTGTGAGCCGCCGCCGCGCGGAGGCCGATGGCGGGGACGCGGCCGAACGCCAGGCATTGTACGACATCACCCGGCAGATGATGGACGACATGAACGTGGAGTTCGAG
>DAICZL010000612.1 GCA_027311165.1 bacterium | reverse complement strand
GAGGGCCAGTGGGAGAGCCAGCGCGGAGAGAGGCAGCGCGGGAAGGGCCAGGGCGGGACGGCGCGGCGCGGGTCGGAGCAGGAAAAGGACCGGCGGTCCCGGCCCTGACAACGGCTCAGGGACCGGGGGGGCGGAACCCGGCGATCGCTCGCGGAGAGGCTATTTCGTGTCCTGGCGGCTCCGACCGGGCCACACATCGGCGCCTTTTTCGATATTGTAGATCACCGGCCCGGTAGGTTTCGGGGTGCGGGTCCGATGGTGCGGCACGGCCCCCATCGGCTGATCGCCCCCGTAGAGCAGCTTCGTGCTGCGCGCGTGCTTGATCGGCTTCAATGTTCGGACATCGGTCACGGTCATGGCACCCTCACGGCGCTAGCCTGGGAAGAGCCCCAAGCTTATCAGACACGAAGATGAATGTGGTGGCAGCGAGCGCCCAGATCAAGCTGCGCACCAGATGCGAGGCGGCCAGTGCGCGGTAATGCAGCCTGCGCTGGTTGAGCGCGCGATTGGCCGGGCTCACCGTGGCATAGGACTCGATCAGGACCTGGCGCAGATCCTCGGCGACCTCTCCCTCCTCCACCGCGCCCGCGCGATCGTGCGTGCGATGATAGGCGCGCAGCGCCGCCAGCCGCTCCAGCAGGGCCGGCTCCGGACCGATCCGCTGATAGTCGCGCCGGGCGATGGCGCGCGACAGCCAGACCAGCACCAGGCCCGCCTCGAGGATCGCGAGGCCGAGCAGGACGGCACTCGCCGAAAATGCGATCCGGGCCGGCAGATCGGCGAGGCCCCGCCAGTTCGGCAGCCGCCCGGCGGCATAGGCGAGCGCGCCGATGACGATGCCGAGCGCTGTGCCGAAGAACGGCAGCGTCCGGTGCACGTCTTCTTCCGCCGCCACTTCCTGGCGGTAGAGATCGGCGAAGGTCGCCAGCACCAGCGCGGTGCTGGCGGGCAGGGGCGCCGGTGCCTGGTCGGGATCCAAGGCGGGCGCCGCTAGCCCGGCGCGGCCTCTCCCGGGGGCTTCGCCTTGGGCAGGGTGATCCCGGCCAGCGCTTCCCACACCCGGATCACGAACGCATCGTCCCTGCCGCCATGCCCGGCGGCCGAGGCGGCCAGGAACAGCTGATGCGCCGCCGAGGCCATCGGCAGGGGAAAGGTCAGCGCCCGCGCCTGGTCGAGCACGATCCCCAGATCCTTGACGAAGATGTTCACCGCCGAGAGCGGCGTGTCGTCGCCGTCGAGGATATGCGGCACCCGGTTCTGCCACATCCAGGAACTGCCGGCCGAGGAGGAGATCACCTCGAACAGCGTGCGCGGGTCGGCGCCGGCGCGGATCCCCAGGGCCAGCGCCTCGGCGGCGGTGGCGATGTGCACCCCGGCCAGCAATTGGTTGACCATCTTGACGGTGCTGCCGATGCCCGCCTGGTCGCCCAGGCGCCAGATTTTCTCGGCGGTCGCCGCCAGCACCGGCTCGGCGGCGGCGAAGGCGGCCGGACTGCCCGAGGCCATCACCGTCATGGTGCCGGCGCGTGCCCGCGCCGCCCCGCCGGAGACCGGGGCATCCAGCAGTTCCAGCCCCCGCTCCTGCAGCCTTGCCTCCAGGGCGCGGGCGAATTCCGGCGCGACGGTGGTGCAGCACAGCACCACGGCGCCCCGCGGCAGGCGCGGCAGGCAGCCCTCGGGGCCGAACAGCAGCGCCTCGGTCTGGGCGGCATTGACCACGAACACCACCACCGCGGCAAGATCGGCCGGCAGGGCGGCGGGGGTGGCGACCGCCGTGCCGCCGGCGGCGGCAAGCTCGGCGCGCGCCGTCTCGCGCACATCGCAGCCCCAGACCGCATGGCCCTTGGCGAGGAGATTGAGGGCCGCGCCCATCCCCATCGAGCCGAGCCCGATCACGCCGACATTCATCTGCTTCTCCCTATCGCCCGTGGCGGAACCGCTCGACCGCCGAGACCAGCGCCCGTCTTATGCCCGGTTCCAGTGCCGAATGCCCGGCATCCGGCACCACCGTCAGCCGCGCCGCCGGCCAGGCGGCGGCGAGGTCGAAGGCCGTGCAGGGCGGGCAGATCATGTCGTAGCGGCCCTGGACGATCTCGGCCGGCACCCGGGCGATCCGCTCCATCCGCCCCAGCAGGCCTTCCGGAGGCAGGAACAGGGCATTGGCGAAATAATGCGCCTCGATCCGCGCGAGCCCCAGCGCCGAGCGGTCCTGGGCGAAGGAATTCACCGTGTCGGGGCTGGGCAGCAGGGTGCTGCACGAGCCCTCGTAGATCGACCAGGCGCGCGCCGCCGGCATGTGCACCGAGGGATCGGGATCGGTCAGCCGGCGCAGATAGCCGCCCAGCAGGTCGCCGCGCTCGGCTTCCGGCAGGAAGCTCGCGAAATTGGCGTGGGCGTCGGGAAACACCGCCCGCAACCCGTGCAGGAACCAGTCCACCTCGGCCGGGCGGCCCAGGAACACCCCGCGCAGCACCAGCCCCGCCACACGCTGCGGCACCGCCTGGGCATAGGCGAGCGCCAGTGTCGAGCCCCAGGAGCCGCCGAACAGCAGCCAGCGCTCCACCGCCAGGTGCCGGCGCAGCGTCTCGATATCGTCCACCAGATCATCGGTGGTGTTCTGTTCGACCGCGCCGAGCGGGCGCGAGCGGCCGGCGCCGCGCTGGTCGAAGATCACGATGCGCCAGAAATCGGGGTCGAAGAACCGCCGGTGCACCGCCCCGGCGCCGGCACCGGGCCCGCCATGCAGGAACAGCGCCGGGCGGCCCTGCGGATTGCCCACCTGCTCCCAGTACATCATGTGCCCGCCCGACAGCGGCAGGTAGCCGGTCTGGAACGGTCCGATCTCGGGGAACAGGTCGCCACGGGGCATGGGGAGCAGTGTAACGGCAGAGGCGGCGTCGCGGAACCTGCCGCCGCGATCCTCCGCCATCGCGGCTCCATGACAATTCCGCCGGCCGGGCGCGCGGGTCGCGCGGGCCGGCTTGCGGCGATGGGCCGGCCTGCGGGTCCGGGGGCGCGGCGGGCGGCGCGGACGCAACGCCGCCGCCCGGTTCCGCCCGCGCCGCCACTCGGCTAGGCTCGCGCCATGGACAGGATCTGGTTCGCGCTCGGCTGCCTCGCCGGCTTAGCGGCGGTGGCGACCGCCGCCCTCGCCGCACATGCGCTGCCCGCCGATGCTCCGGCCAACGCGCAGGGCATGGCCGAGAGCGCGGCGCGGATGCTCGGCTGGCACGGTCTCGCGCTGCTGGCCTGCGGGGTGTGGGCGGCGCGCGGGGGCGTGCTCGCCCATCTCGCGGCGGCCGCTTTCGTGATCGGCGTCGTGCTGTTCGCCTCCGCGGTGCTGATCCGCGCCTTCACCGGTGTGAGCCTCGGCCCGACGGCGCCGATCGGCGGCACGACGCTGATGCTCGGCTGGCTGCTGCTCGGCTGCTCGGCGCTGCGGGCGCGCTGACGCGGGTGACGCCATCGCTGGCGGGCTATCTGGCGGCCGAAGGCTACGAGGCACAGCTGGCCGAGGAACTGCGCCGCG
>DAICZL010000606.1 GCA_027311165.1 bacterium | reverse complement strand
GGTCAAGAACGCGACGTCGCCGGCATTAGCGTGCAGTTCCGGCAAGCCGACGGGAAGATCGTCGCGCGCGACGCCGCCGAGGCGCTGCTCTCATGCGGCCCGGATTTCGTCGATGCCAAGCTGCAGGATCTGGTCACCGGCCAGGCCGGGGCGATCGTCTCGTTCCTGGTCTCCTCGGTGGGTTCGGTGCTGTCGAGCGTGATCGGTAGCGGGGTGGCGATCTTCAACGTGCTGACCCTGGTGGTGGTGACCCCGGTGGTGAGCTTCTACCTACTGCGCGACTGGCCGCAGGTGATCGCCAAGGTGGATGGCTGGCTGCCGCGCCGCTACCAGGGGGTGCTGCGGGCGCAGGCGATCGAGGTGGATCGCATCCTCTCGGCCTGGCTGCGCGGCCAGGCGATCTGCTGCGCCATCCTGGCGCTGTACTACTCGCTGGCGCTCTCGCTGGTGGGGCTCGATCTCGGGCTGATCGTGGGGCTGGCCGCCGGGGCGCTGTCCTTCATCCCCTATGTCGGCTCGATCACCGCCATGGTGACCTCGATCGGCCTCGCGCTGGCGCAGTTCTCCGGCTGGCGGGGCGTGATCATGGTGTGCGCGGTGCTGGTCATGGGCCAGCTGCTGGAAGGCTACGTGATCTATCCGCGCTTCCTGGGCGACCGGGTGGAACTCGGTTCGGTCTGGGTGATCTTCGCGCTGTTCGCGGGCGGTGCCGCGGCGGGCTTCCTCGGCGTGATGCTGGCCGTGCCGGTGGCGGCCACGATCGGGGTGCTGGCGCGTTTCTGGCTGCGCCGGTACCTGGCGAGCCCGCTCTATCTCGATCCTCCCCCCGGCGAGCCGTCCTGAGACCGCTGCGCCGCCCTCGCCGCGCCTGCCCCGGGCGCGGTGCGGATCCTATCGGCGCGGGGATGCCCCGGCTGCGCTGACCGCCAGGCCGGCATCGCCGGATCGCCGGTGAACGGGCGGCGCGGCGCGGCCCGGCTGAAGCCGCTGCGGGTTCAGCCTTCCGCCTGGGCCTTGCGCCCGGCCGCCTCGGCGGCGCTCGACACCCCGCCATGGGCGGCCGACCAGGCGACCGGATTCTCCAGGAAGCGGCGCACCTCGGCCAGCGCGGGCTCGGCGAAATAGGGCCGCTCGCGGCAGGCCTCCAGCACGTCCCACCAGGTGCACAGATGGTGCAGGGTGATCCCCATCCTGGCCAGGGTCTCGAAACTGCCGGGAAACACCCCGTAGAAGAACACCACGAAGGCGTGATCGACGATCGCGCCGGCATCGCGCAGCGCCTGGGCGAAGCGGATCTTGGACTGCCCGTCAGTGGTCAGGTCTTCCACCAGCAGGGTGTTCCTGCCTTCGGGCACGTCGCCCTCGATCAGCGCGTTGCGGCCGAACCCCTTGGGCTTCTTGCGCACATAGGCCATCGGCGTCAGCATCCGGTCGGCGATCCAGGCGGCGAAGGGAATGCCGGCGGTCTCGCCGCCGGCCACCGCCTCGATCGTCTCGTAGCCGACATGGCGGCCGATCTTCTCCACCCCCAGTTCGCAGATCTTGGCGCGGGCGCGGGGAAAGAAGATGATCCTGCGGCAGTCGATATAGACGGGCGATTTCCAGCCCGACGTGAATGTATAGGGCTCCTCGGGCCGGAAATTGACCGCCTTGATCTCCAGCAGGATGCGCGCCGTCGTCAGGGCGGCGTCGCGGTCCCAATCGGTCGGATGCGAGGCGGTGGCGGTCCTGGCGGCCATCTGCTTGGGTTCCTGTGGTGATGGCATGGTTCCTAGCCGCGCCGGGCACGCGCGTCCATCGGCCCGGCGCGACCGGCCGGCACGCTCATTCCCCGGCGCCGGGCGACCGGGCATGGCGGAATGAGCCAGGGCAGCGGCGCGGGGCCGTCCGAGCCGGTCTGGGTGCTGGATGATCACCGCACCGCGGCCGCCGATCAGGCGATCGCGATCGCCGAGCGGCTGGACGCGCCGTTCCGGCGGCTGCCGCTGTCGTGGAACTGGCTCGGCCCCGCCGCCTGGTTCAGCCGCGGCGGCTCGCTGCTGGGGCTGAGCCATGCCGGGCGGGGGGTGGAGGAGCCGACCTGGCTCGACCGCGGCACGCCGCTCGCGGCGCTCACCACCGCCGGCGGTCCGGCGCTGGTGCTGTCCTCGGGCTTCCGCGCCGCCGCGGTCGCGCTGTGGCTGAAGGAGCGCATGGGCGCGCACGTGGTTCAGTGTCAGGGACCGGTGCTGGGCGCCGCGCGCTTCGACCTGCTGGTGCTGCCCGAGGACCGGCCGGCGCCGGCCGCGGTGCCGGTGCTGCGGGTGCTGGGCGCGCCGGGGCGGGTCTCGCCGCTGGTGCTGCTCCAGGCCGGCGAGGCCTGGCGTGAGCGTCTGGCCCATCTGCCGCGGCCGCTGGTCACGCTGGTGGTGGGCGGCGGGCGGTTCGGCCCCGATCTGTCCCCGGCGCTCGCCCATGGTCTCGGCCGGCGGGTCGCAAGACTGGCCGCCGCGCGGGGCGGGGCGGTGCTGGCGCTGACCGGACCCACCACCGGGGCCGAGGCGACCGAGGCCCTGGCCGCCGGTCTGGGCCCGGTGATGAGCCTGCTGCACCGCCATGGCGAGCCGGGCGCGGACCCGATACTGGGCTTCCTGGGCCTTGCCGATGCCGTGGTGATCACCGCCGATGCCGCCGATACGCTGGTCTGGGCCTGCGCCGGTGCGGGCGCGGTGTTCGTCGCGCTGCCCGAACTCGCCGGCCGGCGGGAGCGGCGGCTGATCGAGAGCCTGCTCGCCGCGTCGCAGATCCGCCGGCTGGGCGCGGATCTGGCGCCCTGGCCGCGGCCGCGGCTGGACGAGTCCGGCCGGGTCGCGCTCGAGATCACCCGGCGGTTCAGGCTGGGCTGACGCTCTCCCCCTCGGCGCGCGCGTCTTCGCTTCGCGGGCCTGGCGGGCAAACCCGGCGGGCAGGCTGGTCCAGCCGGCCGGTCCGGTCCATTCTGGGCGTGATGGATCAGACCATGGATCAGACCAGTCCTTCCCCCATGATACGGGTCGCGGTCGGCGCGGACGGCGCGCGCACCTATCTGGTGGATCTGCCGCCCGAGGCGCTGCCGGCGGTCCGGCGGCGCGATCTCGCGGCGGCATGGGACGCGGCGCGCCAGGCCGCGACCGACTCCGCATGGGGGGTGGCGCGCGGTTTCCGCTTCCGCCGCCCCGATGGCTCGGTGCTCGACCTCGCATTGCGCGATCGCGATGCCGCGTGCTGGGCAGGCGCGGTCGATCTGACCGTCGGCATGGAGACCACCTATGGGCTGTAGCTGTGTCTGCGGCTGCTGGCGCTGGGCGATCTGCTGGGGCGGGCGCGCTGGGCGGGACCGCTGTTCGCCCTCGGGCGCGATGGCGCGAGGCTGTCGCCCTGCCTGCTCGGCGCCGCCGCGGCGGCGACCCTGACCGCCGAGGCCGGTTTCGACGAGGCGGCCTTGCGCGACCGGCTGAACCTGCGGGGGGATCGACGACACCCGCCCGAAGATGAGATATCGGCAGGCCCGCCCGTCAATACGCCAGGAAGATCGGCATGAAACTCTCCCCAGCCCGGACCGGTCTGTTCGGATGCGCCCTGCTCGGCCTGGTCTGGCTGCCGGCCTGCACGCCGGACACGCCACAATCGCGCGCGCAGAACGCGGCGGTGGCGACCTGCCGCGCGCGGCTCGACCAGATCGACCGGCGGCAGAACCGCGACATGCTCTCGCGCGTCGATACCGCGGGCTCGCCGCTGAGCGCTTCGGGCACGGTGAGGCTCGACAGCCCCAACCTGGCCGGCCTGTTCCAGAACAACAACGCCATGGCAGATTGCGTGCGGGGCAACCAGGAGGCCCCGCCAGGCGCCTCCGCCCCATCCCCGGCGGCGCCGGCCGTGCCCGCGCCCCAGGCGGCACCCGCTCCCTAGCGCAACCTCCGATCGGATGTTGCGCTAGTGTCCCGATTCCGAAGTTCGCAGGATTGAAATGCGTTCGGAATCAGGAAACCAGCTCTTTGTTTTCAGTGGCCCACTTATCCCCGAAGTTCGCGCTGAAGAACCGCGAAACTCGGGGGCAGGGCACCAGGGCCGCGATCGATCCAGACCCTCCAGCGACGATGGGCCGGTCAGGATCGACCCGAAACCGGCCGGACGGGCGGATCGCCCGGAAGGCCGGCTGCCGCCGCGCGCCGCCGGCCAGATCGGCAGCGCCCCCCGCCGGGTCATGGCGGCCAGAGACTTAACCCGACGTGCGGCGCACTGCGCCCGAGAGGCTCGGATGGGGCCTTGCGGGTCGCTCGCGACCGTCGCCCGGGCCGGATGGGCGGGTCATCGGGGGGAGTATTCGCCTGGCAGGGCCGCCGCGGACGCCTCGGTGGGTGCGGCCCTTGCGGCGCGTCCCGAAAGGGCGGGACGCGCCGCAAG
>DAICZL010000599.1 GCA_027311165.1 bacterium | reverse complement strand
CAGCGGGGATTACGTCGCGACGCTGGAAGCCTGCCTGAAGGCGTCCGACTGGGCGGGCTTCCCCGCCCGCCGCGCCGCCGCCGCCGCGCGCTGCAAGCTGCGCGGTATCGGCGCCTCCACCTATGTGGAAGCCTGCGGCATCGCGCCCTCGGCGGTGGTGGGCTCGCTCGGCGCGCGCGCCGGGCTGTACGAGGTCGGGACCATCCGCGTGCACCCGACCGGCAGCGTGACGGTGTTCACCGGCACCCACAGCCACGGCCAGGGACACGAGACCACGCTCGCCCAGCTGGTTTGCGAACAGCTCGGCGTGCCGCTCGAGCAGATCGAGATCGTACATGGCGACACCGCCAAGATCCCGTTCGGGATGGGCACCTATGGCAGCCGCAGCCTGGCGGTGGGCGGGTCGGCGATGGTGAAGGCGATGGACAAGATCGTTGCCAAGGGCCGCAAGATCGCCGCCCATCTGATGGAGGCCTCGCTCGAGGACATCGAGTTCAAGGACGGCAAGTTCAGCGTGGCCGGCACCGACAAGTCGAAGACGCTCACCGACATCTCGCTCGCGGCCTATGTGCCGCACAACTACCCGATCGAGGAGCTGGAGCCGGGGCTCGAAGAAACCGCTTTCTACGACCCGAAGAACTTCACCTATCCGGGCGGCTGCCATATCTGCGAGGTGGAGATCGACCCGGAAACCGGCACCGTCTCGGTGGTGAACTTCACCGCGGTCGATGACGTGGGCCGGGTGATCAACCCGATGATCGTCGAGGGCCAGGTGCAGGGCGGCGTCGCCCAGGGCATCGGCCAGGCGCTGCTGGAGAACGCCATCTACGACAAGGACGGGCAACTGCTGTCGGGCTCGATGATGGACTACACCATGCCGCGCGCCGACAATCTGCCGAACATCCTGGTGGGTACCGAGACGACGCTGTGCACCCACAACCCGCTCGGGGTGAAAGGCTGCGGCGAGGTCGGCGCCATCGGCAGCCCGCCGGCGGTGATCAACGCGGTGGTGGACGCACTGGCCGAATACGGCGTGCGCCATCTGGACATGCCGGCGACGGCGCAGAAGATCTGGTCGATCATCCAGGCGGGCAAGCCCCGCCTGGCGGCGGAATAGACAGGAGCATCCCGATGTATGATTTCGCCTATCAGAAGCCCGGCTCGGTGGCCGATGCGGTCAAGGCGCTGGGCGCGGATCCGGAAGCCAAGGCGCTGGCCGGGGGGCAGACCTTCATCCCGGTGCTGAAGCAGCGGCTCAACAAGCCTTCGGTGGTGGTCGATCTGGCCAAGGCCGGGCTTTCGGGCATCACCGCCACCGCCACCACGCTGACCATCGGCGCCACCACCACCCATGCCGCCATCGCCGCCTCGGCCGAGGTGCAGGCGAAGATCCCGGGGCTCGCCGAGATGGCGTCCTGGATCGGCGACGTCGCGGTGCGCCACCGCGGCACCATGGGCGGCTCGCTCGCCAATAACGACCCCGCCGCCTGCTACCCCGCCGCGGTTCTGGCGCTGGGGGCCACGATCACGACCGACCGGCGCAGCATCGCGGCCGATGATTTCTTCCAGGGCATGTTCACCACCGCCCTGCACCCCGACGAGATCATCACCGCGATCGCCTTTCCCGTGCCCGAGAAATCCGCCTACGAGAAATTCCGCAACCCGGCCTCGCGCTACGCCATTGTCGGGGTGTTCGTGGCCAAGGGGCCGGCCGGCGTGCGCGTGGCCATCACCGGCGCCGGACAGGGCGGCGTGTTCCGCCATGCCGCCATGGAACAGGCGCTGGCGAAGTCGTTCTCGGCGGAAGCCATCGCAGGGATCACCACGCCGGCCGAGGGGCTCAACGGCGACATTCATGCCAGTGCAGAGTATCGCGCGCATCTGATCGGGGTGATGGCGAAGCGGGCGCTGGCCAAGGCGAAGTAAAGTCGGCTGGCGGAGCGGACCGGCGCGCGGCAACACGGGCGTCGGTCCCTCCGCTTTTCTTTGCCCACCAGTTCTTTGGGCCACCAGAGTTTTGGCGATCCCTGGACGGCCGCCAGATCGACGGCTCGGGAGCCTCGGCCCCAGATCGTCGGCATGGGGTGTTCGGGTCGATGGCGGCGGTGACGATCCCGGCCGGCGCCTGCGGATGTCCGCGCGTCACGCGTCGGGACCGGCCCTTCCCCAGAGAGTATCTGGCAGCGACTCGGGCGGGGGGGCAGGCCCGCCACGGCCGGCGCCCGGCAGGCGCAAGCGCAACATCCGATCAGATGAAATCATCTGATCGGATAAAGCGGCTCGTCAAAACACAGAGCTGGCTCAGAAAGCGGCGGCGATCTCCCGCGCCTCGGCGGTGGCAGCCGCGAGGGTGGCGGCGATGGCCTCGGGCGGCGCACCGGTCGGGGCTGCATGGATCGCCTTGATGTCGGCGAAGCCCATGAATGTCAGGATCCATTGCAGATAGGGCTTCTGGTAATCGATCGCCTCGGCCCCGGACCCTGCCCCGTAACCGCCCATCGAGGCGTAGACGACCGCTGCCGGCTTGCCCGTCACCAGGCCGAAATATCCCCGTTCGGGCGTCCAGCCGAAGGTCAGGCCGGGCTGGACGATGATGTCCAGATAGTGTTTCAGCACATAGGGGATGGTGAAGTTCCACATCGGCGTCGAGATCAGGATCTTGTCGGCGCCGCTGAATCTCGCGGCAAAGTCGGTCACGCTGGCCCAGGCGGCCGCCTGCTCCGGCGTATGGGTCTCACCGCCGATCACCGCATATTTCGCATCCAGCATGGCGCCGTCGAATGCCGGCAGATCGGTCGCCCAGAGATCGAGCGTATCGATCATGTCGGCCGGATGCGCCGCCGCATAGGCATCGAGAAAGGCCTTCGCCACCCGGATCGAATAGGACCGGGTTTTGCGGGGTGAGGCTTCGATGTAGAGCAGCCGTGCCATGCGATGGAATCCTTTTCCGGAAATGCGGGCGGCAGAACCGGATCAACTTTCCAGTTCGCTGTCCCAATACAGAAAGTCGCGCCAGCTCTCATGCAGGAAATTGGGCGGGAAGGCACGCCCGTTATCCTGCAGCTCCCAGGTGGTGGGCTGGCGCGGCCGCAGCCGGGGGAACATGTCGCATTCCCGCGGCAGGCGCGAGCCCTTCAGCAGATTGCACTCGCCACAGGCGGTGACGACGTTCTCCCAGGTGGTGCGGCCGCCGCGACTGCGCGGGATGACGTGATCGAAGGTCAGATCCTGCGCCGGATAGCGTCCGGCGCAGTACTGGCACTCGAACGCATCGCGAAGAAAGACGTTGAACCGGGTGAAGGCCGGCCGGCGTGCCGCCGGAATATAGTCCTTCAACGCGATCACGCTGGGCAGCCGCATGACATGGGAGGGCGAGCGCACCTCGGTCTCGTATTCGCTCAGCACCGACACGCGATCGAGCCATACGGCCTTGACGGCGTCCTGCCAGGACCAGAGAGAGAGGGGGAAATAGGACAGGGGGCGGAAATCCGCATTCAGAACCAGCGCCGGGAAATATTGGCCACCGTCGGGCAAAACCCGCTCCCCTGCACATGGAGCGCAATCCCTGGGGACCTTAGTCCGACCGACCCGCCAGAGCTTGAGCGCCGCCGAGAACCCGATCGGTTATCGCAGAGCCCTGGCAGCGTCGCAAGCGGGCCGGGACCGGGATTAACGCAACCGTCACGACCGGACCGCAACCGCGCGTCCGGATCGGATGCTCGCACCGCCGGGCCCGTGGCACTTCAGAGCGGGCGGCAGCGGCGCCAATGCTCCGGCAGGCCAAGGCCGGACGAGGCGGCAGGGAGCGCGCGACCGCTCGTCCGGCACGCCCCATGAGCGTCCTGCCGCCTGGCACCCTGCTGCAACTGATGTATCTGCGCGAGCGTCTGCGCGCCCTGCCGCCAGGCCGCTTCATCGAGATCGGCCCGGGCGCGGGCCATATCTCCGCCCTGCTGCTGGCGCTCGGCTGGCAGGGCAGCGGCTACGAGTTCGCGCCCCCCTCGGCCGAGCGCCTGCGCCAGCGCTTCGCCCCCGAGATCGCCGCCGGCCGCTATCTGGTGGCCGCCAGCGACTGGCTGGAGGAGGCCGGAACGGAGCCATGCGACCTGGTGCTGTCCTGCATGGTGATGGAGCATCTGGACACGCCGGCCGAGCAGCGCTTCCTCGGCCGGGCGCGCGCCAGCCTGCGCGCCGGCGGGCGGATGATCGCCATCGTCCCCGCCTCGCCCGCCCATTGGGGCATCGAGGACGAGATCGCCGGGCATTACCGCCGCTACACGCTACCATCGGCGCAGTCGCGGTTCTCCGCGGGCGGGTTTCGCATCCTCCATGCCGCGGGCCTGACCTTTCCGGTCTCGAACCTGCTGCTGCCGCTGTCCAATGCGCTGGTTCGCCGCAGCGAGGCTGCCAAACTCTCGCTCAGCATGCTGGAGCGGACCCGCCGGTCTGGCATGCGCGACGTGCCGATGAAGACGCGCTTCCCGGCCGCACTCGGCCTGTTGCTGAACCCGGTGATGCTCTACCCGCTGCATCTGCTGCAGAAACTGTTCCGCCACTCCCCGCGCGCGCTGGTGCTGTATCTGGAGGCGGAGCCGGGCCCGGCGGCCCGGCCAGGACGGAGCGAGGGCAGGGCTCCGTGAGACGAATCAGGCCAGGAACGGCACCCAGGCCCCGCTGCGGTCGCCTCCACCGGGACCGTGGGGCCGGTTTCCCGCAGC
>DAICZL010000598.1 GCA_027311165.1 bacterium | reverse complement strand
GTGCCCGCCGGACAGGTTTCGACCGGACATCCCACGGGCGGTCATGCTGCGCCCGTCGGGCGTTTCTTCAGCCGCCCCAGCCCGGCGTGGTGGGCAGGCCCGGGGTGGTGCCCGGGCGCGGGTTGAAGTCCGCCGGCGCCGGGTCCAGCAGCGTGCCGTTGACATAGTCGGTCGGCACGATGTTCAGCGTGTAGCAGCCCTGGCCGCCATAATGCGGCAGCGACTTCACCGCATTCGCCGGGATCATGGCGTAGGACGCCGGCAGTGGCGGGACCTGACCGGTCAGCCGGGCATTGTCGAATGCCTCGGTCAGGTCGCCGATATACGGCTCGTCGTCCACCGGGGTGAGGTTCGGCTGGCCAAGCTCGCTCGCGCCGAGGGCGCTGGCGCGGCGTTCATCCGGCAGCCGCTCGAGCGGCACCAGGCCGAACAGCTTGTCGATGAACTTGATGACCGAGGAATGCTCGCTGTACTTGTGCGAGATCCGGTGCACGCCGGCATAGGGCGAGATCACGATCGCCGGGATCCGCTGGCCACCGTTCATCGGTGCACCGAACGCATCGGTGTTGCGGATCCGGGCCGGAACATGGTCGTACAGGCCGTCGGTCTCGTCATAGGTGATGACGATGGCGCTGTCCTTCCAGTACGGGCTGGCGGCGATGGCGTTGATCTCATCGGCGAGCAGCGCCTCGGAAATCTGCGCATCGGAATAGCCGGGATGATCGTCCGATCCGGTGAAGTTCGCCTGCACCGTCGGGTTCGGATCCACCGGCTTCAGCCCGTCATTGTTGCCGTAGCCGCCGCGCACGTAATAGACGCCCGAGCTCAGCGCCGCGTTGCCGATATCGGTGAAGAAGTCGCCGAGCCCGTGCAGGTTGGCCGCGAGCGCCGGGTTGTCGCCGATATAGCCGAAATACTGCGGCCCGTTGTGGTGGGTGATGTAGGTATTGTAGGTCGCGGGACCCGTGCCGTCGGTCGGCTCGTGGTCGAAGCCTTCTTGGTACCAGCCCCAGTGCACCGGCATGTTCTTGGTGGCGATGGTCTGGATGTCATGCTGGACGTCGAGCAGGTCGAGCGCCGGGTTCTGATCGGTGGCGATCGCATCGAAGATCTTGTTGCCCGTGAAGGACAGCGGCAGCGTCGCGTAGGTCTGGTTCAGCGTCGGCTGGCTGGCCGGCACGTCGTTCGGACCGTAGGGCGGCCTGACCGGCGAGGTGTCGAGGTTGGAGCCGGCATAGGGACCCTGGTCGTTGAGCAGCGGCAGCCCGCCGCTTTTCTGCACCACGGGGCTCGCGGTGTTGTTGCCGCCCAGGCTCGGGTGCAGCGCCCACTGGGTGGCGCCGGACTGGCCGGCAATGATCGCCACCGCGTTGGGAGCCGACGGTCCGAGCACCGTCATCGCGAAATTGTCGAACATCGTGAAGCGGTCGGCGTATTGCCACAGGAACGGGATGGTATCGCAGTCGATATGGCTCATCACCAGCTCGGCGCGCTGCTTCTGTGCCAGGGTCGGCGGCGGCAGGGAGCTGAGCGGGGCACCGGTGCTGCGCGAGACGATGTTGCCGCTGGCATCCGTGGTCAGACCCTCGGCGTTCAGGGCGAAGCGGTCGTTGCGCGGGATGCCGCCTACCACGTCGATGTCATTGACGATGCCGACATGGGAATGATCGACCGAATCGGTATCGGCAGGGCTCAGCGGCACGGTGTTGCCGTTGCTGTCCTTGACGCTCTGCGGGATCAGGAACGGCGAGATGGTCGCAACCGTGCCGTCGGTGTTGACGATGGGCTGCGACCGGCCGGGCTGGCCGGCTGCCGGGAACAGCCCGGTAGCGCCCGGGAAGGTGCCGAAATAATGGTCGAAGGCGCGGTTCTCCTGGAACAGGACGAACACGTATTTCACCTTCTTGCGCAGCAGCAGGATCTTGTCGGCGGTCGACAGGTTCGGCTCGGCTCCGACCGGCACGGTCATGCCGGCGACCACTGCGCCGGAGGGCGGGCCGTCGGTGATCTCGGGCTCGAGATTGGCGCTCCAGGCCACCGAGTTCATCATCAGGGTCGTTGCGGCGGAGGCGCAGGTGAGCCTCCACCACCGATTGCGGGTCATTGCAGGTTCCTCTCTCCAGTTCACCGGGCCTGGTGGCGAAGGATGCCGCCACCTCAGGACCAGCCCGGCCTCGTCGGGGAGGTGCCCTCGCGGTCAGAAATTACAAATTGCAATTGTCTTACATCATTGCGGCGGACATGCCGGCCATATGACGGCGAACATGCCGGCCATCATGCCCGCGTGTCCCGCGCCGTGCGCTCCGCCACCAGCCGGTCTCGCCCCCCGGCGGCGGCGGGTCCGGGGAGCGCTGTTCGCCGGCCGGGTGCGGGGCGGCGCCCCGGCCTCAGCCTGCCGCCACCGTTATTTCCGCCGCGCCTGCGGCAGCACTCCCGCCTCGCGCAGCTGCGCGATCTCCTCGGCCTTGTAGCCGTGCCGGGCCAGCACCGCGGCGGAGTGTTCGGCGAAACGCGGCGGCCGCGTGCGGGTGCCGCCCGGCGTGCGAGACAGCTTGATCGGCGTGCCCAGCGCGCGATACGTGCCGAGTTCCGTCACCATCGCCCGTGCCCTGGTATGGGGCGCGGCCATCGCCTCGTCCACCGCCAGCACCGGCCCCGCGGGCAGGCCCGCGTCCAGCAGCCGCGCGGCCACGGCGTGCCCGTCGGCGGCGGCGAAGACCTGCGCGAGTTCCGCGGCCAGCGCCACGCGATGGGCGACCCGCTCGGCATTGCTGGCGAAGCGGGGGTCGGCGGCCAGATCGGGCCGGCCGATCAGTTCGGCGAGCTTGCGGAACTGCCCGTCATTGCCGATCGCCAGGAAGATCTCGCCGGTCGCGGTGGCGAATTTCTCGTAGGGCGCGACATTGGGATGGGGGTTGCCGAGCGGCACCGGCCGCTTGCCGTTCAGGAAGAAATTGGCCGCCTGCGGGTGCAGCAGCGCCATGCCGCAATCATGCAGGGTCATGTCCAGGAACTGGCCCAGGCCCGACCGGGCACGTTCATGCAGCGCCATCAGGATCGCGATCGCCGAATACAGGCCGGTGGCCAGATCGACCACCGGCGTGCCGAGCCGCAGCGGCCCGGTCGAGGGATCGCCATTGACGCTCATCAGCCCGGTCATCGCCTGCAGGATGGCATCGTATCCCGGCCGTCCGCCCAGCGGCCCGTCGGCGCCGAAGCCGGAGACGCGGCAATGCACCAGCGCGGGAAACCGCGCGGCCAGGGTTTGTTCATAGCCCAGGCCCCATTTCTCCATGCTGCCGGGCTTGAAATTCTCCACCAGCACATCGGCGTCTTCCAGCAGGCGCAGCAGCACCGCGCGGCCCGCCTCCTGGCCGATATCGAGCGCGACCGACTGCTTGTTGCGGTTGATGCCCAGGTAGTAGCTGGACTCGCCGTCCTGGAAGGGCGGTCCCCAGTCGCGCGTCTCGTCGCCCTGGGGCGGTTCGATCTTGATCACCTCGGCGCCGTGATCGGCCAGGATCATGGTGCAGTACGGCCCGCCCAGCACGCGGCTGAGATCGACCACCTTCAGACCCGCCAGCGCGCCCGCCATGCCCGTTCCATCCCTGCCTGTCCCGCCCGGCGCGATGGCCGGGCCGCGTTTATAGAGCCGGGCCGGGGGGCGGTTAAGCCTGCCCGGTGGCCAGGCTGCGCGCGGTCAGCCCCATCCAGGAGGTCGGGCCGGTCCGGTTCTCGTAACAGGCGGCGAGCTGGTCCTGCTCGGCGGGCAGGATCTGGTCGAGGAAGGCCAGATCGGTGGGGTATTGGCGCAGGATATGGATGAACTCGTGGCTGGCGGCGAAGCGGCGGATGAATTCCTCGGCCAGATTCTGCATGTGCTCCTCATGCAGTTCCACCAGCAGGTCCATGTGGGCGAGGGCGGGCCAGAGATCGGGGCGCAGCAGATCGATCTCGCCGCCCTCGATGTCGCAGAGCACCAGGCAGCGCTCGCCTGCATGGTCGGCGAACATCGCGCCTTCGAACCTTCCCGACACCGCGACCCGGCCGCCGAGCCCGTTGCGTTCGGCATTCGCCCGGCAGATCGCCTGCTGGCGCGGATCGATGTCGAAGGCGAGCACGCGTGCCCGGGGCAGCAGCCGGGCCAGCCCGACCGCGTAATAGCCCTCGGCGCAGCCGATGTTCAGCACCGTCTGGTAGTCGCGGGCCAGCGCGCCGGCGAGCCAGCCATGCAGCACGTGCTCGTAGGTGCCGAGGAATTTCGGCAGCTCGGAATGGGCCGGATCGAGTCGCAGCCCGGCGAGCGGCCCGTGCAGCACCTGATCGCCGAGCCGGCCCACCAGGGTCTGTTTCAGCACGGAGCGCCGCCAGCCGATGAAGCGCGAGAAGGCCGCGTCGTTGGCGAAGACCCGGTAGGCCGCGCGTCGGAGCATCGTTCGCATGGTTTGCTGGTCCGTGGAGGTCGTTGACGGTCGCTGCCCCGGCCGGTCCGGCCGGTGGCGCGCGGCGGACGGGACAGATCATCCGTTGCAATGTAACCGGCACGCTCCGGTTGTCACCTCACGTCCTCGTCGGCGGCCCGCCCCGCCGGCAGACGGCCCCGCCGCGCCGCC
>DAICZL010000593.1 GCA_027311165.1 bacterium | reverse complement strand
CGGCGGGGGCGCGGCGGGTTACGATCCGCTCGGCCACCAGGCTCTGCGTATAGGGTTCGCGCGGCTGCTGCAGGATCTGCGCGGCCGCGCCGCATTCCACCATCCGGCCCTGGCGCAGCACCATGATCCGATCGGCCATCTGCGCCACCACCGCGAGATCATGGGTGATGTACAGCGCCGCCGTGCCGTGCTCGCGGATCAGCCTGCGGAAGGCGGCCAGACACTCCACCTGGGTGGTGACATCGAGCGCCGTGGTCGGCTCGTCGAACACCACGATCTCGGGCCGCGCCGCCATCGCCATCGCCGCCATCGCCCGCTGCAGCTGTCCGCCCGAGACCTGGTGGGGATAGCGCGCGCCGAACCGCGCGGGATCGGGCAGGTCGAGGGCGCCAAACAGCGCCACCGCCTCGGCGCGCGCCTCGGCCCTCGACATCAGCCCGTGGCACACCGCCACCTCGCAGACCTGCGCGAGCAGGGTCAGGGCCGGGTTGAACGAGGCGGCGGCGCTCTGCGCGACATAGGCGATCCCCGCGCCGCGCAGCCGCGCCCGCGCGGTGGCCGGCAGCGCCCGGAGATCCTGCCCGGCGAACAGGATGCGGCCGCCGGTGATGGCGCAGCCGCCGCGGGTATAGCCCAGCGCCGCGAGGCCGATCGTGCTCTTGCCGGCGCCGGATTCGCCGATCAGGCCCAGCACCTCGCCGCGGCGCAGGGTGAAGCCCACATCCTCGACCAGCAGCTTCCCCAGCCCGCGATCGGTGCGCGCCTGCACCCGCAGCCCCTCGACGAGCAGGATGTCCTCGCCGGTGCGTCTCATGCCCGGCGGTCGCCGTCGCGGCGATCGCGCGCCCACACATCGCGCGCCCAAGGATCGCGCGCCCAAGGATCGCGCTCCCACACATCGCGCGCCCGCAGATCGCGCGCCCACGGATCGCGCGCCCGCGGGCCGCGATCGCCGCGCCGGCCCGGCCGGCGCTCCGGGTGGCTCACCGGCAAGCCCCGGGGCGGGCGGGCAGGTTCATGCGCCCTCGCCCTGGGAGCGGGCATGGATCGCCAGCATCCAGTCCACGACGAAATTCACCCCGATTGTCAGCACCGCGATCGCCCCCGCCGGATAGAGCGGCGCCGGCAGGTCCAGATTGATCATGTCGCGATAGTCCCGGACCATGCTGCCCCAGTCCGCCGCCGGCGGCTGCACGCCCAGGCCGAGGAAACTCAGCGCCGCGACGAACAGGAAGGCGAAGGAGAAGCGCAGCCCGAATTCCGCGACCAGGGGTGCCTGCGCGTTGGGCAGGATCTCGCGCGAGATCACCCACCACAGCCCCTCCCCGCGCAGCCTCGCCGCCTCCACATACTCCATCGCCGCGAGGTTCATCGCGACCGCCCGGCTGAGCCGGAACACCTTGGTGGACTCCAGGATCGCGATGGTGGCGATCAGCACCGGGATCGCGGTGCCCAGCACGGACAGGACCACGAAGGCGAAGATAAGCGTCGGCATCGACAGCAGCAGATCGACCAGGCGCGAGAGCAGCGTATCGATCCAGCCGCCCGAGACCGCGGCGGTGAAGCCCGTGACGATGCCGATCGCGCAGGCGCCACAGGTGATCACCAGCGCCAGCCCGATCGACATCCGCGCGCCGTAGATCATCCGGCTGAACAGATCGCGGCCGAGATTGTCGAGGCCGAGCCAGTGCTGCGGATCGGGATCGGCCCAGGCATCGCCCAGCACCTCGGCCTGGTCGAACGGCGCGATCAGCGGGGCGAACAGCGCCACCAGGAGATTCGCCGCGATGATCGCCATGCCGATCGAGGCGAGCAGGCTCACCCGATGCCCGAACAGGCTGAACCGCGCCCCGCTCACCGCGCCCCGCTCACCGGGCCCCGCTCACCGGGGATGGCGCAGACGCGGATCGCTGAGGATCGCCAGGACATCGGCGGAGAGGTTCAGCAGGATGAAGGCGGCGGCGAAGATCAGCCCGCAGGCCTGCACCACCGGCACGTCGTGCTTGGAGACGGCATCGACCATCAGCTGGCCGAGGCCGGGATAGACGAACACCGCCTCGACCACCACCACCCCCACCACCAGATAGGCGAGGTTGAGCGCGATCACGCTGATGATCGGCGCGAGCGCGTTGGGGAAGGCGTGGCGCAGCACGATGCGCCATTTCGGCAGGCCCTTGAGGAAGGCCATCTCGATATACGGGCTCGCCATGATCGCCAGCACCGAGGCGCGGGTCATGCGCATCATGTGCGCGACCACCACCAGCACCAGGGTCAGCATCGGCAGGAAGCTCAGGGAGAGGCGCTGCACGAGACCGGTATCGGGCGCGACATTGGCGAGCGAGGGGAACAGGCCCCAGCGGACCGCCAGATACTTGATCAGCAGATAGCCGAGGAAATATTCCGGCACCGAGATCGCCATCAGCGTGACGATGTTCACCCCCCGGTCGTAGAATCCGCCCTGCCAGATCGCCGCCATCAGCCCGAGCAGCACCGCGAGCGGCACCGCGATCAGCGCGGCATAGGCGGCGAGGAACAGGGTGTTGCGCAGCCGCGGCGCGATCTCCTCGGCCACCGCGCGCTGCGAGGCGAGCGAGCGGCCGAGATCGCCGCGCGCGGCATGGCCCAGCCAGTCCGCGTAGCGGCTCGCCGCCGGACGGTCGAGGCCGAGTTCGAGGCGCAGTTCGGCCAGGCTCTGCGGGGTCGCGTTGTTCTGCAGGATGGCCGAGGCGAGGTCGCCCGGCAGCACTTCGGTGCCGGCGAAGATCAGTACCGAGGCAGCGAGCAGGGTCAGCACACCGAGCCCGAGCCGCTCGAGGATCAGCCGGAGCACCCTTCTAGGCCTTCAGCCAGGCCTTCTCGGCGATCATCCCGTTATCCATGTCGAAGCCGCCATGCGGGGTATGCCCGCCGACCCGCACGTCATGGGCATCGACCCAGTCGCGGAAGGCGGGGATCACCGTCACCGCGTCCTCGCGCAGCAGCGCCTGCATCTCCCAGATGGCGGGCCTGCGCTTGGCCTCGTCCACCTCGGCGCGGGCGGTGGCGAGCAGGGAGGCGAATTTCGGATTGCGGTAATGGCTCTCGTTCCACGGCGCGTCGGGGGCATAGGCGGCGGCCAGCATCTGGGTCGCCGCCGCCCGCCCGGCCCAGTAGCTGGTGACGCAGGGGCCCTTCAGCCAGACATTGTCCCAGAACCCGTCGGCCGGCTCCTTCTTCACCTCGATCCGCAGCCCGGCCTTGGCCGCGCTCGCCTGGAACAGCGTCGCCATGTCGACGGCACCGGCGAAGGCGGCGTCGGAGGCCTGCAGCACCACCTTCGGATCGGCGATGCCCGATCGCGCCAGATGGAATTTCGCCTTGTCGGGATCGTAGGCGATCTGCGGCAGCTCGGAATTGAAATAGGGATCGCCCCTCGGGATCGGGTGGTCGTTGCCGAGAGTGCCGTAGCCCGCGAACAGCACCTTGACCACCTGCTGGCGGTCGATGCCGTATTTCATCGCCATGCGCAGATCGGCATTCTCGAAGGGCGGCCGGTCCTGCATCATCGAGACCAGCGCGTGCCAGCCGCCGGGCGCGACCACCAGTTCGAGCTTCGGGTTACGCCTGAGCAGGCCGGCGGTCTTGGGATCGACCCGGTTGATGGCATCGACCTGCCCGGAGATCAGCGCGTTCAGCCGGGCGCTCGAATCGTTGATCACGGTGATGTCGACCGCATCGAGATGGCCGCGGCCGGACTTCCAGTAGGCGCCGTTCCGCCTGGCCTTGAAGCGCACGCCGGGATCGAAACTGTCCAGCACGAAGGCGCCGGTGCCGACCGGACGGACCCAGTCGGTCCAGCCATCGGGCACCATCAGCACGTGAAAATCGGTGAGCACATAGGGCAGATCGGCATCGCCCGCGGCCAGGCTGATCTGGATCTGGCGGGTCCCGAGCTTGCGGACCTCGGTGATCTCCTTCATCGAGCCGGCGGCGCCGGACCTGGTCTTGCCGCGATGCAGGTTCAGCGAATAGACCGCATCATCGGCGTCGAACATCTTGCCGTTGCTGAAATGCACGCCCTCGCGCAGGGTGAACACCCATTCGGCCGAGCCCGGCTTCGCCTCCCAGCTCTCCGCCAGCTCCGGCAGCGGCTTGCCGTCCTCGCCCCATTCGACCAGCGCGTTGAACAGCGACCGGCTGGCGGCGATCATCACACTGTCGTTGTAGCTGGTGACATCGAGGCTGTCGGTGGTGCTGCCGCCCGCGAGTCCCAGGCGCAGCAGGCCGCCCTGGCGCGGCGCCTCCGCCGCGGCGGCAGGGCCCGCCCCGATCAGCGCCGCC
>DAICZL010000592.1 GCA_027311165.1 bacterium | reverse complement strand
GCGCCACGCCCTCCCGCAGCGGATCGGCCCCGCCCTGCGGCCCGGCCCGGCACAGCCGCAGCACCTGCAGCCCCGAGGCCACCGACAGGATCTCGGTCCGCTCGCCCCGCGCCGCCAGCGCCGGGGCCAGGTCGGCGGCCGGCGTGCCGGCTTCGAGCTCGACCGCGCCGCCCAGGGTCTGGATGCGCGGGCCGGCCACGGCGCTGCGCGGGTCCTGGCCCCAGTCGAGCAGCCGCACCAGCGTTTGCGCGACGAAGCCGATGATGCGCCCCCCGCCGGGCGAGCCGACCACCGCTTCGAGACTGCCATCGGCGGCGAATACCAGCGTCGGGGCCATCGAGCTGCGCGGCCGCTTGCCGCCCTGCACCCGGTTGGCGACCGGGCGGCCGTCGATCTCGGGGCGGAAGGAGAAATCCGTGAGCTCGTTGTTCAGCACGAAACCGTGCACCAGCAGGCGCGAGCCGAACGCGTCCTCGACCGTGGTGGTCATCGCCACCGCATCGCCCGCGGCATCGATGATCGAGAGATGGCTGGTGCCGTGTTCCGGCTGGTCGGGGGCGGGGGCGCCCGGCAATCCGCCCGCCGCCCCCGCCGGCGTGCCCGCCGGCCCGGCCATCGGCAGCGACCAGTCCGGATTGCCCGCGCGCGGTGCGGCGATGGCGTGGTCGCGGTCGATCAGCTGCGCCCGCGCGGTGAGGTAGGACGGATCGATCAGCCCGGCGAGCGGGGCAGGGACGAAATCGGTATCGGCCAGATAGAGGTTGCGGTCGGCATAGGCGAGCCGCTCGGCCTCGGCCAGCAGGAAGGCGGCATCCGCCCCGGCGGGGTCCAGATGCGGCATGTCGAAATGGGCGAGCAGCCCGAGGATCGCCAGCACCGTGATCCCGCCGGAGGAAGGCGGGCCCATGCCGCAGACGATGTGGCCGCGATAGGGGCCGCAAACCGGCGGGCGCTGCCTGGCCTGATAGGCGGCCAGGTCGTCGGTGGTCATCAGCCCGGGGTTGGGGTCGGTGCGCACGGTGGCGGCGATGTCGGCGGCGATCGGACCGCGCAGCAGCGCATCCGCCCCGCCGGCGGCGACGGCGCGCAGCGTCTCGGCCAGGGCCGGGTTGGCGAGGGTCGTCCCGGCCTGCGGGGGCAGCTGGCCGGGGCCGAGGAAATAGCTCCGCGCGGCCGGCTGGCGGCGCAGCTTCTCGGCGTTCTCGGCGATCGCGGCGGCGAGCCGTGGCGAGACCGTGAACCCCTCGCTCGCCAGGCGGATGGCGGGGGCGAACAGCGCCGCCCATGGCAGCCGGCCATGCAGCCTGTGCACCGCCTCCAGCATCCGCAGCGTGCCCGGTACACCGACCGAGCGGCCGCCCAGCACGGCGTCGTAGAAGCGCATCGGCTGGCCGTCCTTGTCGAGGAACAGGCCGGGCGGCGCGGCCGCCGGCGCCGTCTCCCGCCCATCCCAGGAGGTGACGCGGCGGGCGGCGGCGTCGTAGTGCAGCAGCACCGCCCCGCCGCCGAGGCCGGAGGATTGCGGCTCGACCAGGCCCAGGACCATCTGCGCCGCGATCGCGGCATCGACCGCCGAGCCGCCGGCGCGCAGCATCGCCAGACCGGCCTCCGCCGCC
>DAICZL010000582.1 GCA_027311165.1 bacterium | reverse complement strand
GAATTGCCGGCATTGTCCTTGTTGGACGAGCCGGGGCCGCGCGAACAATCGTATTCCGACGAGGCCTTGGAGGCGATGTCGCGCCTGGTGGAGATCAAGTTGCGGGATTTCGGCGTCGAAGCCGAGGTCGTCGCCGTGCAGCCGGGACCGGTGATCACGCGTTTCGAACTGCGGCCGGCACCCGGGGTCAAGGTCAGCCAGATCAGCAACCTGGCGAAGGATCTGGCGCGGGCGCTGTCCGCGATCAGCGTCCGGGTGGTGGAAATCATTCCCGGCAAATCCGTGATCGGACTCGAGATCCCGAACGAGAAGCGGGAAATCGTCACCCTCGGCGAGATCATCAAGTCGAAGCCCTACGATGAGGTGAGCTCACCGCTCGCGCTCGCGCTCGGCAAGGACATCGGCGGCGGGGCGGTGGTGGCCGATCTGGCCCGCATGCCGCATCTGATGATCGCCGGCACCACCGGATCGGGCAAATCGGTCGGCGTCAACGCGATGATCCTGAGCCTGCTCTACCGGCTCTCGCCCGACCAGTGCCGGCTGATCCTGATCGACCCCAAGATGCTCGAACTCTCGGTCTATGAGGGCATCCCCCATCTGATGGCCCCGGTGGTGACCGAGCCCGCCAAGGCGGTGACCGCGCTGAAATGGACGGTGCGCGAGATGGAGCGGCGCTACCGCGCGATGAGCCAGCTCGGCGTGCGCAACGTCGCCGGTTTCAACGACCGGGTGGCCGATGCGCGTGCCAAGGGCGAGGTGGTGACCCGGCGGGTGCAGACCGGGTTCGACCCCGAGACCGGCAAGCCGACCTTCGAGGACCAGCCGCTGGCGCTCGAGAAGCTGCCGTTCATCGTGGTGGTGGTGGACGAGATGGCCGACCTGATGATGGTCGCCGGCAAGGAGATCGAGGCCGCCGTGCAGCGCCTGGCGCAGATGGCCCGCGCCGCCGGCATCCATGTCATCATGGCAACGCAGCGGCCGTCGGTGGATGTGATCACCGGCACCATCAAGGCCAATTTCCCGACCCGCATCAGCTTCCAGGTGATCAGCAAGTTCGACAGCCGCACCATCCTGGGCGAGCAGGGCGCCGAGCAGCTGCTGGGCCAGGGCGACATGCTGTACATGGCCGGCGGCGGGCGCATCACCCGCGTGCACGGGCCCTTCGTGTCCGATGGCGAGGTGGAGGAGGTGGTGGCCTTCCTGCGCGCCCAGGGCGAGCCCGCCTATGTCGAGGAAGTGACCGAGATCCAGGACGACGAGTCCGGGCCGGCGCTGTCGGGCATCGCCGGGGCGAGCGATGGCGAGAAGGGGCTGTTCGACCAGGCGGTGGCGCTGGTGGCGCGCGAAGGCAAGGCGAGCACCAGCTTCGTGCAGCGGCATCTGCAGATCGGCTACAACCGGGCGGCGCGGCTGATCGAACAGATGGAGAAGGAAGGCATCGTCGGCCCGGCCAACCATGTTGGCAAGCGCGAGGTGCTGGTCCGCCGCACCGAGGAGTAAGGCCGGTCGTCGTGCTCGAGGCGAGGGCCCTGCCCCGGCCCGCATCGGTTGGTGAAGACCCCCCAGGGGAGCCGAGCTCAGGGGAGCCGGGTCCAGGGGAGCCGGGGCCAGGGGAGCCGAGCCCAGGGGATCCGGGTCCGGGGAGCGCTGTTGCCTGGCGGGTGTCCAGAGTGCGGAGCCCTCGGGCTTTGCGTCATCCCCGCTCCGCCAGCCATGCCTCCACCCCCGTGGCGATCGCCAGCAGCCGCGCATCCTCCATCGCCCCGGCCATCAGCATCAGCCCGACCGGCGGTTCGCCCTCGGCCTGGCAGGGCAGGCTGATCGCGCAGCAATCCAGAAGATTGGCGATCGCGGGATTGCGCAGTGCCAGCAGATTGGCGCGGTTGTATGCGGCCTCGTCGTCCAGATCGGCGATGCGCGGGGGCAGGATGGGGCAGGTGGGCAGCAGCACCGCGTCATAACCGGCCATGGCGCTGTCCATCCGCCGGCACAGGTCGCGCCGGCCGAGCGTCAGGGCCAGTTGGTCGGCGGCGTTCATGCCTGCCCCGCGCTCGATCCGCGCCCGCCCCCTCGGGTCGTAGCGCCCGCCCTGGGCGGCCAGCAGCCGCTTGTGCCAGGCGAAGGATTCGTAGGCGGCAAAGCCGCCACGCGCGTTCAGCAGCGGGATTTCGTCCAGTTCGGGAAAATCCTGCCGCTCGATCTTCACTCCCGCCGCTGACAGCCTTGCCATCGCGCGGTCGAAGATCCTGGCCACCACCGGTTCCGCGTCCTCCAGTGCGAAGCGCGCCGGCAGGGCGAGGCGCAGGCCGGACAGCAGAGCGGGAGCGGGGGGGAGGCGATCCTGCCAGGCCAGCACCGCATCCAGCACCGCGCAGCAGCCGACGCTGCGGCCGAGCGGCCCGATGGAATCGAGGCTGGGGGCGAGCGGCAGCACTCCGGCCAGCGGCACTCGCCGCGCCGTCGGCTTGAAGCCGGTGATGCCGCAGAACGCCGCGGGAATGCGGCAGGACCCGCCAGTGTCGCTGCCGATGCCGCCCAGGGCCATGCCATCGGCGACCGAGACGGCGGCGCCCGAGGAACTGCCTCCCGGAATATGCCGCTCCGCGCGGTTCCACGGGCTGGCGGGCGTGCCGTGATGGGGGTTGATGCCGAGACCGGAATAGGCGAATTCGGTCATGTTGGTGCGCCCGATCGGCACGAACCCGGCCGCGAGCAGCCGCTGCACCACCGCGGCATGGGCGAGCGCGGGCGGGGCGTCGGCCAGCACCACCGAGCCCGCCGGCGTCGGCTCGCCGGCGACGTGCAGCAGATCCTTCAGGCTGATCGGAATGCCGGCATAGCGCCCCGGGGCGCGACCGACGCTGCGCATCGCATCGATCGCATCGGCCATGGTCCGGGCGCTGTCGGCATAGACGCGCAGGAAGGTGCGGCTGCCCTCGCCGGCGGGATCGGCGATGCGCTCGAGACAGGTCTCGACCAGGGCGCGGGCAGTGGTGCGGCCGGTTTCCAGAGCGGCGGCGGCCGCTGCGATCGTGTTCATGACCGAAGCCTGCCCCGAGCGGGCCGATGCCGCAATCGCGGCGATCATCGGCGGGCCGATCCGGGTCGGGAACCGGGATGGCAGCGCCTTGCCTGGGCCGGGATCAGGGCCAGGGCCTTGTCCCGACCCGCCTCCCGGTCAGGCCGGCACCCGCTCGGCCGGGGGAAAGCGGTGCAGGATCCGCAGCATCATGGCCATTGCCGGCAATGCCGCGAACAGGCTCAGCACGTAGAATTCCTGCCAGCCCACCGCCTGGGCCAGGAACCCCGACAGCCCGCCCAGCGTGTGCACCGCGATCGTGGCGATGGCGGACAGCAGCGCGTATTGCGTGGCGGTGAACTCGGCGCGGCACAGGCCGGACAGGTAGGTGATGAAGGCGGCATCGGCCAGACCGACCGCGAAGGCCTCGGTCATCACGGTCGCGATCAGCACATCGTGGCGGCCGTGGGAGGAGGCCAGCACCACATACATCAGCATCGCCGCGGTCTGGATGCAGCCGGTCACCAGCAGGGCCCGCGCGACCCCGAGCCGCGCCACCAGCACCGCGCCGAGCCCGGTGCCGGCGATGACCGCGGCGAGCGAGGGCAGGCCGGTGGCGAGCGCGACCGCCGCCCGGTCGAAGCCGAGGGAGCGGTAGAAGGGCGCCGTCATCACCCCGGCCATCGCCTCGCCGAGGCGGAACAGGGCGATGAAGCCAAGGATCAGGAAGGCGCCCGGTCGGGCGAGGAAATCGGCGAGCGGTTCCCACAGCGCCTGGCGCAGCCTGCCGGCGAGGCTGCTGCGCGCCGGGCCGGATGGCGGCGGGACGGGCTCGGGGGCGGCCAGGCTGACCAGGGGGCCGAGCCCCAGCAGCGCCGCGACCCCGAGCAGCGCGCCGTGCCAGCCCAGCAGATCGGCGCCCTTGATCGCCCCGGCGCCGGAGATCAGCAACGCCAGGCGATAGCCCCAGACATAGGCGGCGAGGGCGGCGCCCTGCAGGCGGGTGGGGAACAGCTCGATGCGCCAGGCATCGACCACGATGTCATGGCTGGCCGAGAGGAAGGCGATCAGGCCGGCGGCCGCGACCACGGCCACCGGCGCGCGGGCCGGGTCCGACAGGGCCAGCAGGATCGCGGCCAGCACCAGCGGCGGCTGGATCGCCAGCAGCCAGCCTCGCCTTCGGCCGAACCGGGCGAGGCCGAGCGGCGGGGCCACCTGGTCGAGCACCGGCGCCAACAGGAATTTCAGCGAATAGGCGATGCCGATCACCGCCGACAGGCCGATGGCGCCGAGCGATACGCCGCCCTCGCTCATCCACTGGCGCAGGGTGAAGCCCGAGAGCGGCAGCGGCAGTCCGGCGATGAAGCCGAACCCTCCCATCAGCCAGAGCGGGCGGCGCCAGGTCGCGACGGCTTGGTTCATCCCGCAGCGGATGCCCGCTGGGCGGGCGAGTCGGCAACCTGTTTCGCCGCCGGCGCGGCCGGAGACGCCAGGACCAGCGCAGCGCCGGTGCTCACGCTGCCGGCCGGGGAAGGCGCCCGGCCGATGCGGCCCCCGCAACTGCGCCGGCTTGGTTCCCGAAGGAGGCGGAGACGTCCGGCCCTGGTGGCGGCGTCTCGCGGCACCCGAGTGCCGGAGCCGATGCGACGACACAAGCAGCGCGTTGGACTTGCCGATTGTGGCCATGCTAGGAACGCAATCGAGGGTAGCAAGGGAGTATCCAGGAGTGGCGCGCTGGAACAGGCCCGGCCTGGCGCATACGGTCCAGCCCGCGGGGGCCGAGGCGGTGTTCGCCGCCCATCTCCGCCTCCAGCGTCCGGGGCCGCCGGCGCAAGCCGCGGCGGAGGAATTGCTGCCTCGTCCCGACGGCGGCTTCCATGTGCGCTCGGCCCAGCGCCAGACGCTGTCGCCACCCAGCGGGACGTTCAATTTCGTCCGGGTGCATGGCGAAGCGCCGCGGGCCCGGCCGCTGCTGGTCAGCACCCGGCTGCCGCACGCCCAGCTGGCCGCCGGTCGGCCGGTGGTCTACGCCGGCACCGCCCGGTTCGAGCGGGGCGAGATGGCGTGGTGGAGCAATTATTCCGGCACCTACCAGCCCATCGCCGCTTTCCGGGCTCAGGCCGGGCTGCCGGAGGACAAGTTCGTGCCCTGGCAGAAGCTGCAAATGGGCGGTGTGGCGATGCAGCGCGCCACATTCACCGAACGGCGGTCGGCCGAGGCGCCGCAGCAAGCGGCGGCCAGGGGCGCCGCCGGGGCGGTGCGCAAGCCGGGTGACGCGGCTGCGCCGGCGGGCGCTGCCGGCGCGGCGAAAGCGGGGCCGGGGGGCGTAAAATCATGACCGGCCGGGTGATCCAGGGGTGTTTTTCCGGTGCGCAGTACCATCCTGGCGGCGGATATTCCGCCAGCGGCGGCGCCTTTCCTGGCGCGCGGGCTGGCCCGAAGCTGCCGGTGATGCAGTCAGGAGCGGCGGCGGCTGCCCCCTTGGCTCCGCTCGTGGCCGGGCCGCCGGCGCGGGCGTTCGCCTTGCATCCGGTCACGGCGCCGGGGAAGGGCCAGGGCCACAACGGTGCGGCGCGGACCGCGCAGGCGAAAGCCGCGACCGGCGCGTTCAGGGTGGATCCGGCGCAGCTTGGTCTGGCGGGTTCCGGCGGGCGCGGCCTGCCGGATCGGGTGCGCGGCAGCATGGAAACCGCGCTCGGCGCGGATTTCTCCGACGTGCGGGTGCATATCGGTCCGCAAGCGGAGCGCATCGGCGCGGTCGCGTTCACCATCGGCACCGACATCTATTTCGCGCCGGGCCGCTTCCAGCCCGACACAATGCAGGGCCGGCAGCTGCTGGGCCATGAACTGGCGCATGTGGTGCAGCAGCGCCAGGGCCGTGTGCGCAACCCGCTGGGCACCGGCATCGCGGTGGTGCAGGACCGCGCGCTGGAGGCCGAGGCCGATCGCCTGGGGCATCGTGCCGCGATCGCCGCGACCCCGCAGCCGGCGGTTCGTCAGCGCATCGCCCATGCGCAAGGCGCCGGCCGGATGCAGGCCGGCGGGGCGCCGGGCAGGATCGGCGCGATGGCGCGGGGTGCGGTTCAGCCGGCCGGCCGGGCCGCCGGGGTGATCCAGAGGATCGGGCAGGAGGCCTTCGGCTATGAGGTCACCGCCACCCAGAAACTGCAGGGCCTGACCAGCAGCCAGTGGGCGGAGGAACTCCGGAAGACCGAGCCGCTGAAGAACCTGGTATCCGTCACGCCCACCCTGACGGCGACGAAATGGCAGGAACTGACGAGCCTGACGGCGATCCTGGTGATGACGATCGAGACGCTCCGGCTGCGGGAGAGCCGGTGGAAAGCGGCGAAGGAGAGCAGGCTCTCCGCCACTCTGACCACGATCAGCGACGCCCAGAAGGTGAAGAAGATCAAGGACGCCCTGTTCGGCTACGATTACCCGGTGCCGGCGACCAACGATCTGGCGACGCTGAAGACCCACCCCGATGTGATCGAATTGTTCGAGATCAGCCCCCGGCTGAAGCGCGAGGTCGACTGGGTCGAACCGGCGGACCGTCACGCGACGATCATGGGTCATGCGCTGGGGGTGGATGCTCCGGTCCGCGGCGCGTCGCTCGAGAGCCGGACCTTCGACTTCGAGACGCTGAAGGCCGATCCCATCCTCAAGCAGCAGATGTCCCAGAACGCGCTGTCCTGGGCGAAATCCGGCAGTCTCGACCAGATCAAGACAGCCGATGGCACGGTATTGATCACGTTCTATCACAAGGACGAGGCATTCGTTCAGAAAGTCGCGCCCGACGCTCCTTCCGGAATTCACCGGGCGGTGTATTCCAAGCGGGGCAAATCCGCCGGGCCGAAGAATGAGTATGTGAAGGACGACAAGGGCGTCTTCACCCGGCGCTATGCTTATATCGAGAAGAACAAATACCAGTTCCGGGACCTGGCCAATCGGCAGATCCTGGAGGGGCGCTATCCCACCCAGCAGTCCGAGCGTTCCGGCGCGCCCCAGGCGTATAATGTGATCGACAAGTTTGCGGGGAAGCAGGTCCGCGCCCTGCCGAGTGCGGCGACCTTCACCGACGCCTATCAACTGTCCTATCTGCATCAGGAACTCGGCAGCGGCCACCAGCAGCGCGGCGTCAGTGCGACATCCTCGCCAAAGCACCACATCTTTTCCAACGCCGGAGAGTCCTTCCGGACCAAGGACGGTGTGCGGATCGAGGTGGATCTGGCGCGGGTCCGGCCAGGGACCAACACCGCACCGCAGCTGATCAACCACTACGCGGCATCCGCCCGTGAAAAGATGCGGCCCGTGATCGGCACCTACAGCACAAAAGGCCGGGCATTCGGCCACTACCAATGGAGTGTGAAGAAGAACCGGGAACTGTTCATCAAGGAGGTGCGTCCGGAACATATTAGTTCCCTTACGTTGCACGAGACCGCCACCGGCACGTCCCATCGGGAAGTCAGGCCCACCGGGTTCGGGCCGGATGACGTGGCGACGCTCGGGGAGCAGGTGGGCCTGGCGGCCTATAATGCGGGGTTCCTGGCAGGATCCCAGGGAGCGCCATCGAATCCAGGTGCCCACGCGGCGGAAAAGCAGAAATATTATACCGAAGGGCACGCGGACGGCGCCGACTACAGGACCGGTTACGGCCACGGAGGTCAAAAGAGAAGAGCGGGAATACTGCTCAAGAACGCCGACAAGAATAATGATAGATTGAAGGACGACAAACAGGTTCGCTATACGCAGGGGTTCTGGGACGGTTACCACGGACGGGCGATGCGCCGTAACTGAGGGCGCTTTGTGGCATGCCGGCATCGCCTCGCTTCACGACCGGCCGGGGATGCGCTTCCCCGTCTGCCGGGCCGGGAACGCCGGACGGAGTCCCCTCGGCCCGCCGGTCATCGGATCAGAAGGTGCGAGTGCATGACGGCAAAGGTGATCCAGGGTTTCTTCCAGGCCGGAACCCCGCGTCCGCCCGCCTGGTCGGCGCCGCCCGAGGCGATCCTGCGCCGGCCGGGACCGCCGGCCGCCGCC
>DAICZL010000110.1 GCA_027311165.1 bacterium | reverse complement strand
CGCCGGGCCCGGCGCGCAGCCGCCGCGGCGGGCCGCTGCCGATCAGCTCCCGCTCGGCCGGTTCCAGCCGCGCCGACAGCCTCGGGCCCTTGCCGCCCTGGGCCGCGCGGGTGATCCGCACCCCCAGCACCGCGCCGCTGCCGCAATCGCTGCCGCCCTCGCTGTCGGGCAGAAACCCCTCGGCGCCGTCCAGCGCCACGAAGGCGCCGGCCATCGAGGACACGCGGGCCAGGATCCGGCCGCGATGCAGATCGCCGACCTCCGCCGCCGCGCCGGGGCGCCAGATCGCGTAATCGGTCAGCCGGTCGGCCACGATCGCAGCGACGCGCGCCTCGCCGGGGCTGGCCGAAACCAGCAGCCGGGCGGTCATGGCAGCTTCCAGCCCAGACCCCGCAGCAATTGCGCCGTCTCGAACAGCGGCAGGCCGACCACGTTGGAATAGCTGCCCGACAGGAAACGGATATGCGCCGCGGCCAGGCCCTGGATGGCGTAGCCGCCGGCCTTGCCGTGCCATTCCCCGGCGGCCAGATAGGCGTCGATCTGGCTGCGGGTCAGGCGGGCGAACCCGACCACGCTTTCCACGCAGCGCCGGCCGCGCCGCCCGTCGGGGCCGGTCAGCACCACCGCGGTGATCACCTTGTGCCGGCGCCCCGACAGCAGTTCCAGGCAGGCCCGCGCCGCCGCTTCGTCCAGCGCCTTGCCCAGGCTGCGCCGGCCCACCGCCACCACGGTATCGGCGGCCAGCACGAAGCTGCCGGGCACGACCACGGCATCGGCCTTGGCGCGGGCCAGGCGCTCGGCCTGCAGCCGCGGCACCTCCTCGGCGTGCGGCGTCTCGTCGATCTCCGCCGCGACGACACGATCCGCGACGATGCCGATCTGGGCGAGCAGTGCCGCCCGGCGGGGGCTCGCGGAGGCCAGGACCAGCAGTGGTTGGGTGGGTGCGGCGTTGATCACGATCTGTTCCGGCCAGTCGACTCGGCGCCAATCGGCCGCGGAGGATTTCCGCCCAGCCAGCCCCGTTCCAGCCGGCCCCGTTCCAGCCGGACCCGTTCCAGCCGGGCACGCTGATCCGGACCCGCCCGACGCGGCCGTGGACCCGACGCCGCCAGGGAGCCGACGCGGCCAGGGACCCGACGCGGCCAGGGGCCCGACGCGCCCTGGGAGCAACCCCGGTCCGGCTTACCGGTCCGCCGGCGAGGCGCTATTTGAACCGGAAGGTGATCCGGCCCTTGCTGAGATCATAGGGCGTCATCTCGACATTGACGCGATCGCCGGCCAGCACCCGGATACGGTTCTTGCGCATCTTGCCGCTGGTATGGGCCAGGATGGTATGTTCATTGTCGAGCTTGACGCGGAACATGGCGTTGGGCAGCAACTCCATCACCGTTCCGCTGAACTCGATCATATCCTCTTTGGACATCAGGCCTCGTTCAGGGGTGTCGTTCGCGGCGGACCATGATCGCCGGACCGGGCAAGGTCAAGCTGGCCCGCCGGGATGCTGTTCCGCTTGACCGTTTTCGGTACCGACTTCATGGTGAAACGGTCATCCGGAGAGCGTCATGGGCGAACCTGTCGGGCGTGAGCTACGGGTCAGTCTGCTGATCGGCACCGCCCATTTCCTGTCGCATTTCTACATTCTGGCGCTGCCGCCGATGTTCATCGCCTGGCAGAGTTCCTTCGGCGTCAGCTTCGCCGCGCTCGGCCTGACGGTCGCGCTGATGTCGGGGGTCACCGCGCTGCTGCAGACGCCGGTGGGCTTCCTGGTCGATCGCCACGGCGCGCGCCGGTTCCTGGTGGGCGGGGCGCTGATCATGTCGCTGTCGGTCGCGGCGATGGGCTTCGCCACCTCGTTCTGGCAGATCCTGCTGCTCTGCGCGGCCTCGGGCGTCGGCAACTCGGTCATCCACCCGGCCGATTACGCGATCCTGAGCGGTTCGGTGGACAAGGCGCGCATGGGCCGGGCCTTCGCACTGCACACGTTCAGCGGCAATCTGGGCTTCGCCGCCGGCCCGCCGGTGATGGCGGCGCTGATGCTGGCGATCGGCTGGCGCCACAGCCTGGTGCTGGTGGGGCTGCTGGGCGTGCCGACGGTCGCGGCCATCCTGTGGCAGAGCCCTATCCTGACCGAGCAGGCGCCGCTCCCGGCGCGCGCGGCCGTCCCGGCGCTGTCGGGACGCGAATTGCTGATGACCCGGCCGATGCTGCTGTTCTTCGGCTTCTTCATGCTGAGCGCGATGGCCGGCGCCGGCGTGCAGTCCTGGCTGATCACCGTGCTGCACAGCGTGCATGGCATGGATCTGGCCGTCGCCTCCTCGGCGCTCACCCTCTATATGGCCGGCGCCACCGGCGGCGTGCTGGTGGGCGGCTGGATGGCCGATCGCTGGAGCCGGCATCTGCTGGGCTTCGCCATCGCGCTCACCATCGCCTCGGCCGCGCTGATCCTGGCGGTGGGGGCGGTGGCGATGCCCGACCCCTGGGTGATCGGCGCGCTGTTCGCCGCCGGGCTCGCCATGGGGGCGAGCCGCACGCCGCGCGATGTCATGGTGAAGGATGCCGCCCCGCCGGGGCAGATCGGCAAGGTGTTCGGCTTCGTCAGCGCCGGGCTGCCGCTGGGCCAGGCGATCACCCCGGTGCCGTTCGGCTTCCTGATCGACCGCGGCCACCCCGAGCTGGTCCTGGTGCTGGCCGCGGCGATCCTGCTCGCCAGCCTGCTCTGCATGGGAGGCGCGAAAGCCGCGGTCCGGCACGCCCCCGCCATCATCGCGGCGGAATAGCCGGTTCGCGTGTCACCCGACAGTTCCGTCGAGACATCCTTCGTGCCCCCCAACGACCAGGCCGTGCCCGGCCGCGGCGGCGCGATTCCCATCTCGCTGCTCGCCACCGCCGGCTTCCTGTCCTCGGCCGGCGCGCGCGTCGTCGATCCGCTGCTGCATGCGATCGCCACCGATTTCACCACCACCGTGCCGGCGGTCTCGATCGTGGTGGCCGCGTTCACCCTGCCCTACGGCCTGTGCCAGCTGCTGCTGGGGCCGATCGGCGACCGCTTCGGCAAGCTGCGGGTGATGCTCGGTGCATTGCTCGCCTATGCGCTGGCGACCGGCGCCTGCGCCCTGGCCGCCAGCCTGCCAATGCTCACCGTATTGCGGGTGTTCGCAGGCATGGCGAGCGCCGGGCTGATCCCGGTCGGCATGGCCTATATCGGCGATTTCGTGCCCTATCACAGCCGCCAGGTCACGCTCAGCCGGTTCCTCAACGGCATCGTCTTCGCCGCCATCCTGGCCGGCCCGTTCGGCGGCCTGTTCGGCGAGTATATCGGCTGGCGCGGCGTGTTCGTGGTGCTCGCCGCCGGGGCGCTGCTGGTCGCGGGGCTGCTCGGCTCGCGGATCCGCGGCCTGCCAGACCGGCAGGCGGCGGGCGGGTTCAGCCTGGGGAACTACCGCCGGCTGCTGCGCGCCGCCGGGTCCCGCCGGCTGCTGATCGGCACCTGGTTCGACGGGCTGGTGCTGATCGGCTGCTTTCCCTTCCTCGCACCCTTCCTGCACGAAGGCTTCGGGCTGAACTACGCCGAGGTCGGCCTGCTGCTGTCCTGCTTCGGGCTGGGCGCGCTGATCTACACGCGCACCGCGCGCTGGCTGATCCCGGCACTCGGCGAGCCGCTCATGGTGATGCTGGGCGGCTGCGTGGTCGCCGCCGGCCTGCTGATCGGCATGGCCACGCGCCACTGGCAGGTCTTCATTCCCGTGGAATTGCTGCTCGGCCTCGGGTTCAACATGTTGCACGCGGTGATGCAGGCCCGCGCGACGGAATTGCTGCCGGACGCGCGGGCCACCGCGGTGGCGAGCTTCGCCTTCATGCTGTTCATGGGCCAGAGCCTGGGCGCGCTCGCGATGGGTGGCGCGATCGCCCTGCTGGGCTACCGCGCCGCCTTCCGGATCGATGCGGTGCTGGTGCTGCTGCTCGGCCTGTGGCTGGCCAGCCTGCTGCGGCGCACCGATGCCGCCCCAGACGCCCTTGCCGATCGGCGGCAGAGTTGATACCCCGCGACGCGATCCACGCACGACAAGGGACAGGGACCATGCGCGCCAAGGACGTGAAGAAGGTGGTGCTGGCCTATTCCGGCGGGCTGGACACCAGCGTGATCCTGCGCTGGCTGCAGACCAGCTATGGCTGCGAGGTGGTCACCTTCACCGCCGATCTCGGCCAGGGCGAGGAGCTGGAACCCGCCCGGCGCAAGGCCGAGCTGTTCGGCGTGACCGAAATCTTCGTCGAGGATCTGCGCGAGACCTTCGTGCGTGACTTCGTCTTCCCGATGTTCCGCGCCAACGCGCTGTACGAGGGCCAGTACCTGCTCGGCACGTCCATCGCGCGGCCGCTGATCGCCCAGCGCCAGATCGAGATCGCCGAGGCGGTCGGCGCCGATGCCGTGGCCCATGGCGCGACCGGCAAGGGCAACGACCAGGTGCGCTTCGAGCTCGCCTATTACGCGCTCAAGCCCGATGTGAAGGTGATCGCCCCCTGGCGCGAATGGGACCTGACCAGCCGCACCAGGCTGCTGGAATTCGCCGAGGCCCACCAGATCCCGATCGCCCGCGACAAGCGCGGCGAGGCGCCGTTCAGCGTGGATGCCAACCTGCTGCACTCCTCCTCGGAGGGGAAGATCCTCGAGGATCCGGCGATCGAGGCCGACGAGATCGTCTACCAGCGCACCATCCGCCCCGAGGACGCGCCGGACCGCGCGAGCGTGATTTCGATCGATTTCGAGGGCGGCGATCCGGTGGCGATCGACGGGGCGCGGCTGTCCCCGGCGGCGCTGCTGACCCGGCTGAACGAACTCGGCCGCGCCAACGGCATCGGCCGGCTCGATCTGGTGGAGAACCGCTTCGTCGGCATGAAATCGCGCGGGGTGTACGAGACACCGGGCGGAACCATCCTGATCGCGGCGCATCGCGGCATCGAGAGCATCACCCTCGATCGCGAGGTCGCCCATCTGAAGGACAGCCTGATGCCGCGCTATGCCGAGCTGATCTATAACGGCTTCTGGTTCAGCCCGGAGCGGCGGATGCTGCAGGCCGCCATCGACGAGAGCCAGCGCTCGGTGGCCGGGCGGGTGCGGCTGAAACTCTACAAGGGCAATGTGAGCGTGATCGGCCGGGAAAGCCCGAACAGCCTGTATTCCATGAAGGTGGTCACCTTCGAGGAGGACAAGGGCGCCTATGACCAGTTCGACGCCCAGGGCTTCATCAAGCTGAACGCGCTGCGGCTGCGGCTGGGGGCGATGGCGGGACGGCGGGGTGGGGCGCTGTAGGCGATCCCAGCCGCCACGCCCGGCGGCCGCGCGGCACTCTCCACTTCCCGAAGCCCCGTCCCCGAAACCGCGCTTCCCGAACCAGGGAGGATGATCCGGCGCGTCGGCGCGGCGCGCCCTCTCCGCCGCGGCCGGGCCCGCTTCACCCAGGATCCGGCACGAGCCTTCCTCCGCGCATCCCGATCACCGCCGCCCGCAACGCCGCCTCTCTCCACGGCCCGATGATCCCACGGGCGGGGATCCCACGGG
>DAICZL010000574.1 GCA_027311165.1 bacterium | reverse complement strand
GGCGGCGGCGGGGGGGGCGCATCCGCCACCGGCCCGCCTGCCCCCAGGGCGCGCAGCTGGTCGCGCACAATTGCTGCATGACTTCCAGCTGCTGGCGGACCACCGCCTGCCCCGTGTCGGCGGAGACCGCCATCGCGGCTTCGCCCGGCGCTGCCGGCGCGGCGGGCTTGGCGGATGCCACCTGAAGGAGGGAGGCCGCCTGGGTGGCCGGCGCTGCCTGGGGCGGCAGGATCGCCGCGATATGGCCGGCCACCGCCGCGATGCTGGGGAAGGCCCCCAGCAGATCGCGAAAGGTCACCTTCACCCCGAAGCGGGCCTGCAGGCGTTGGGAGACCTGGCCGAGGAGCAGCGAGTCGAAGCCCAGTTCGAGGAAGCTCGCTGCCGGGTCTGCGCCGGACAGATCCTCGCCTGAAAGCGCTTCCAGAATGACGCGCACCTCGCCGGCGACCGTGGCGAACGAGGCTGCGGATCCTGTCGGATCCGCCGTGATCTGATCCATCATGGCTCCATCCCTGTCAGCCTGCACGCGACCGGCGGCATAAGGTGCGCCACCCTGCCCCCTGGGTGCGGTCGCCGCTGGTGCACCCGCCGGGGCGGCATTCCCCGACGGTGCGGTTCCCGACGTTCCGTCGTTTTGGGGTTCGATCTCCGCCACCCTGATATCCGCCGGCGCGATCCCCGCAGCAGCGCTGGCAGGGGCATCGATCCAGTGCCGGGACCGCTCGAACGGATAGGTCGGCAACGAGACCCTGCGGCGTCGGTAAGGCGCGTGCACCGCCTGCCAATCGGGCTGTACGCCGGCGGTCCAGAGCGCTGCGAGTGTGGCGGCAAGGGTATCGGCCTCGCCCGGGACGGGCGGTGCAGTGGCTCCAGGGACGGGCGGTGCAGTGGCTCCCGGGACGGGCGGCACGGCGGCCCCCGGGACGGGCGGTGCAGTGGCTCCCGGGACGGCGGTGCAGTGGCTCCCGGGACGGGCGGCAGCCCGGCCTCCGGCAGGGGGGGTGTCTCGGATGCGGGCTCGTCGGGCAGGCTCGACAGGATCGCCGCCACACGGGGCTTCAGCCCGGCCTGCTGCGCGAGGCGTGCCAGCGCCGTGCCCGGTCCCACCTCCAGCAGCACCGGCCGGCCGGCGGCGGCAAGACAGGCGAGCCCGTCGGCAAAGCGCACCGGCGCACGGCTGTGGCGGGCCCAGTAGCGCGGCGAGGTCGCCTCCGCCGCGTCGATCCACTGCCCGGTCACGCCCGACACATAGGCGATCCTGGGCGGGGACAGACGGATCCCCGCCATGCGCGCCTCCAGATCGTCCAGCATCGGGTCCATCATCGCCGAGTGGAAGGCATGCGAGGTGCGCAGCCGCCGCGCCAGCCCCCCCCGCGCCGCCAGCACCCGCTCCAGCTCCGCGATCGCCGGCGCGGGACCCGAGGCGACGCAGAGCGAGGGCGCGTTCACCGCCGCGATCGACACTTCCTCCCCCAGCAGGGGCTGCAGTTCCGCCTCGCCGAGCCGGACCGCCAGCATCACGCCGCCTTCCAGGTCCTGCATCCTCTGGCCGCGCCAGGCGACCACTGCCAGCGCATCCTCGAGGCTCATCACGCCGGCGAGGCAGGCCGCGACATATTCGCCGAGGCTGTGGCCGAGCATCGCCGCCGGTGCCACCCCCCAGCCGATCAGCAGCTGCGCCAGCGCGTATTCGACACAGAACAGCGCCGGCTGGGCGAGCGCGGTCGCCTGCAGCGCCTGTTCCGCCTGCGCGCCGCGGGATTGCGGATAGAGCAGGTCGCGCAGGTGTCGGCCGAGCAGCGGGGCCAGGATGTCCGAACAGGCGTCGATCTGCCGGCGGAACACCGGCTCGTGCTGATAGAGCGCCTCGCCCATGCCGACGCGCTGGGCGCCCTGGCCGGGGAACAGGAAGCCCACCGGCGGCGGCGGCGCCTCGCTGCTCGCGAACCGGATCGCGGGGCTGGCCAGGCTCGCCGCCGCCTGTGCCAGGCTGGAGACGACCACGGCACAGCGATGGCGGAAGCCGCGCCGACCGGTCTGCAGCGTATAGGCGATATCGGCGAGGCTGTCCGGGGGGGCCCCGGCCAGCGCAGCTGCCAGCCGGGCGGCCATCGCCGACAGAGCTGCCGGGCTGCGCGCCGATAGCGTCAGCACCTGCCACGGCCGCGCCGGATCGGCTGCCGGCCGGTGCGGCGCTTCCTCGAGCACCAGATGCACATTGGTGCCGCCGACGCCGAAGGCGCTGACCCCGGCCCGTCTCGGGGTGGGCCCTGCGGGCCAGTCGGCGGCCTCGGCGGCAATCACGAAGGGGCTGGGGGCCAGGTCGATCCGCGAATTGGGCGTGCGGAAATGCAGCAGCCCCGGCAGCCGCGCATGCTTGAGCGCGAGTGCCGCCTTGATCAGCCCGGCGGCGCCGGCGGCCACGTCCAGATGCCCGACATTCGGCTTCACCGAGCCCAGGCGGCAGAACCCGCGCGCCTCGGTGCCGGCGCGGAACGCCTTCAGCAGGCCTGCGAACTCGATCGGATCGCCAAGCGGGGTGGCGGTGCCGTGGCATTCCACATAGCCGATGGAGCCCGGCGAGACCCCTGCCATCGCCTGCGCCGCCGGGATCGCCGCGGCCTGGCCGTCGGCCGAGGGCGCGGTGTAGCCGAGCTTGCCGCGGCCGTCATTGCTGATGCCGTGGCCGCGGATCACGGCATAGACGTGATCGCCCTCGGCCAGCGCGTCCTCCAGGCGCTTGAGCAGCACCACTCCGGCGCCGGCGCCGAACACGGTGCCGTCGGCGGCGTCATCGAAGGTCCGGCAATGGCCATCCGCCGAGACCATGCCGCCATCCTGGTAGAGATAGCCCCGATGCTGCGGCAGGCTGACCGAGACCGCGCCGGCCAGCGCCATGTCGGACTGGTACAGCAGCAGGCTCTGGCAGGCCTGCGCGACCGCCAGCAGCGCCGTCGAGCACGCGGACTGCACGGTCATCGCCGGGCCGCGGAGATCGAACTTATAGGCCACCCTGGTGGCGAGAAAATCCTGGCCGCCGCCGATCAGCATCGGATAGCTGCCGACCTGATAGTCGGAGGTGAAGGTCTCGATGGTCTGCCGGTCGCGGCAGACATTGCGCAGCAGGTAGGTGTTGATGCTGCTGCCGGCGAACACGCCGATCGGCCCCGCGAAAGCGGCTGGATCATAGCCGGCGTCTTCCAGCGCCTCCCAGCAGATCTCGAGGAAGATCCGGTGCTGCGGGTCGGTCAGCGCCGCCTCGCTTGCCAGCATCTCGAAGAATCCGGCATCGAACAATTCGACGCCCTCGAGGATCGACCGCGCGGGCACGTAGTTCGGCTGGGCGCGGATCGCGGCCGGAAACGCGTCCTCGAGCGTCTCGGGTGGAAAACGAGTGATCGACTCGACGCCCTCGGCGAGATTGCGCCAGAACCCCGCGACATCGGCGGCTCCGGGAAAGCGGCCGGACATGCCGATGATGGCGATGGCGTCCTGCGGCGGCGCCACGTCCGCTGCCTGGGCGCTCATCCGCCGGTCCGGTTGCGGCGCAGCCGCTGCAGGCTCTGCGCCCCGCGTTCGGCCCTGCCCGATGCGGCCGACAGCGCGGCCCCCGCCGTCTCCCGGTGCAGCAGCACGGCGGCGAGATCGGCGATTTGCGGATGCTGGAGCAGCGTCATCAGAGTGATCTCCGGACCGATTTCACGCTGCAATTCGGCATGCACCTCCAGCAGCTGCAGGGAGGTGCCGCCGAGATCGAAGAAATTCGCCGATCGGGAAACGGCCGCGACCCCCAGGACCCGCCGCCAAATTTCCGAGAGCAATGCTTCCATACCGTTGGCGGGGTCGAGCGCCACCTCCGGCGCCGGGGGCGGAGTCAGGCGCAGGCGGTCCACTTTGCCGTTCCGGTTGAGCGGCAGCGCATCGAGCCGTACCCAGCCGGCGGGCACCATATGCTCGGGCGCGCGGGCGCGCATCCAGTCGCGCGCCGCCGTCACCGCGGCCTCGGTCGGTGCCGCCAGATAGGCGATGATCCGCTTGCGCCCCCCCGCCTCGCTCAGGCTCACCACCGCGTCCCGCACGGCCGGGCAGTCACGCAACAGGGTCTCGATCTCGTCGAGTTCGACGCGCTTGCCGTTCAGCTTGATCTGGCGGTCGGCCCGGCCGTGAAACAGCAGCACCCCATCCGCCCGGGCGCGCACCAGATCGCCGGTGAGATACAGACGCCCCCCCGGCGTCGGGGCGAACGGATCGGGGATGAATTTCTCGGCCGTGAGCTCCGCCCGGCCGAGATAGCCGAGCGCCACCCCCGCCCCGCCGGTCGCGAGCTGGCCGACCGCGCCCGGCGCGACCGGCTGCAGCTGCTCGTCCAGGACGTGCACGCTGGTGCCGGCGATCGGCCGGCCGATCGGGATCGGCTGGCC
>DAICZL010000570.1 GCA_027311165.1 bacterium | reverse complement strand
CACCAGTTCCACCCCCAGCATGGCCGCGAGCTTCGCCGCGATTTCGGCGTCGAAACCGGCGACCTTGTTCTGGTCGTCATACAGACCGAGCGGCGGCAGGGTGGGGTTGATGCCGACCACGAGCTTCTTCGCGGCGATCACCTCATCGAGGCTGCGGGCCCGCGCGGGGGCACTGCCCAGCACCACGGCAGCCATCGCCGCGATGGCCAGCAGACCGCCGAAAACCTTCATCCTTGCCACCCTCAGCCTCCCTGTTTCGGACCGCCCGCGGCGGCCAGGATTGCACCCACACGCCTACACCGCCGGCGCGCCCTCCGCGCGTCCGCGCCCGCCACGGCGCTGCCCCCCTGATCGGCCGTCACCACGCTCGCCCGACATTTCCGGATATTGACGGCATGTCGGATACGGGCTGTATACGATCTGTATCCATTGCGGCACGGAAGGCGACAGGCTGTCAATGCGTTCCTCCGGATGTTCCTCCGGCCCCCCTCCCGTTGGGCAACTCCCCGGCCCGGCCGAGACCGGCCGCCTGGTCACGAGCGATGTGCTGGTGATCGGCACGGGGGCGCAGAGTGCGGCCCTGGCGCAGGCGCTTCATCAGGCCGGGTTGCGCCCGACGATGCTGGCCGATCCGTTGCACGGCCTGCCCGGCTGGGCCGCAAGCCACCCCGCAGAGCCGATGCCGGCGATCCTGCCCTGGCTGGTGGCCCCCTCCTTCACCGTGGACTGCCTCACCCCCGACGGGACGCTGCGCCATCAGGGACGGGCGCTGGTGGTGGCGGTTGCGATGCGCGAGCGGTTGTTGGCGTTCCCGGGCCAGCATCTGCCGCGCACGGGGGGCATCGGCATGGCACTGCCAGCCGGGGCGCGGGTGCTACTGGTGGGCCCGTCGCCATGGCGCAGTGCGGCACGTAGACGCATCGCCGCCGCCGGCGCCGTGGCGGTGGAACCGCCAGAGCCGGCACATGTGCTGCGGGTTCTGCCAGCCCCTGGCGGGCTGCGCGTCTGGCTCGGCGATGCGCCCTCCGGGGAGGTGGCCGTCGCGGTTGACCATCTGATGGTGGCCGATGGCTGGCTGGCGGCCACCGACATCTTCCGCCTGCTGCGGGTCAGCATGCGCTTCGACGGCGCGGCGCAGACCTGGCTGCCGGCCACCGACACCACCGGGCGCTGCACGCTGCCATTCCTCTATCGCCTCGGCGGCACCCCCGAGGCGCAGGCCGCCACCATCGCCGCCGATCTGTCCGCCGCTGACTGGTCACCCGCGATCAACGCATCGGCGGGCGCGGCACGGGCCGCAGGCGCCCTCGACCGACGCATCGCCGCGCTGGCGGATGACGCGGTGATCTGCCCCTGCGAGGGCGTGACCGCCGGTGAGGCACGCGCGCAGGTGGCAGGCGGCCTGCGCGAGATCAATCAGCTGAAATCGGCGACGCGCTGCGGCATGGGGACCTGCGGCGGGCGGCTGTGCGAAGACGCGGCGAGCCGGCTGCTGGCCATCGCCCAGGGCTGCGGCCGGGCGGATGTGGGCTACTGGACCGGCCGTGCACCGCTGGTGCCGGTGCCCCTGCACGCGCTGACCGGCGACTACGACTATGCCGACATCCCGTTTCCCCCGGCCGCGCCGCTATGACCGCCGATCTGATCATCGTCGGCGCCGGGATCATGGGGGCGGCGACGGCGCTGTTCCTGGCACGCCGCGGCATGACGGTCAGCCTGCTGGATCGGGGCGGGCTCTGCGCCGCTGCCTCGGGCGTGAATGCCGGCACGCTGACCCTGCACATGACCCGCGCTTCTCTCATACCCCACGCGATACGCGGGCACGCGCTCTGGACCGGCACCACGCCAGAGGGTCGGGACTGGCTGGGAACTGATGTGGGTGCCACCGCAGCCCCCGGCCTGTGCCTCGCCTATACCGACGCCGAGGCCGCGCTGCTGCAGCGGCGCACCGCGGTCCGCCGGCAGGCCGGCGCCCCGATCGAATTGCTGGACGCTGCCCGCGCCCGTGGCATCGAGCCTGGCCTGGGCGGCGATGTGAAACTGGCGGCCTATTGCCCCATCGACGGCCACGTGACCGCCTATCGCACCGCGCGCGCCGTGCGCGCCGCGCTGGCGCAGGCGGGGGTCCGGCTGCACGAATGGACGCCGGTGCAGGGCATCGACGCCAGCTCCGGCCGGTTCGTCGCCTATGGTCCGACAGGCCGCGTGAAAGGCCGGCGGCTGCTGCTGGCCGGGGGCGTGTGGCTGGAGGAGATGCTGGGCTGGCTCGGCCTCTCGGTGCCCATCAAGGTCCTGGTGAACCAGCTGGCGGTGACGGACAAGCGGCCGCCGGTGATGCGCAGCGTGGTCAGCATCGCCAGCGGGCTGCTGTCGCTGAAGCAGTTCGCCAACGGCGCCGTGGTGGTGGGCGGCGGCTGGCAGGGGCGGGGCGACCGGCTGCGCGGCGGCGCCGAAATCATACCGGAGCGGCTGGTGGCCAATCTGCGCCTCGCCGCCTGGACGATCCCGGCCCTGCGCGAGGCGACGGTCCTGCGCACCTGGCTCGGGCTCGAGGCGGAAACCGCGGATGCGCTGCCGATCCTCGGGCCGGTGCCCGGCACGCCCGGCGCCTTCGCCATGGGCAGCGTGCATTCCGGCTATACCAGCGCACCGGCGATGGGCGAGATCATGGCGGCGCTGGTGCGCGAGGAGGCACCCGCACTGCCGCATTTTCCGCTCGACCGGCTGCTGATCCCGCCGCAGCGCCAGGGGGGAACGGCGTGATGGACCGCCCGGTGTTCGGCGGGATCTATGCCGCCACGGTCTGCCCGCTCTTGCCAGACGGCGCCCTCGACCATCCCAGCCTGACCCGCCACCTCGCGGCCATGGCCGCCATGCAGGGCCTGGCCGGGCTGCTGGTGAACGGACATGCCGGCGAGAATTTCACCCTCTGCCGCGCCGAACAGCGCGCGGTGCTGGACGCCGCGCGGAGCATCCTGCCGCCTCCGGCGCAGATCGTGGCCGGCATCAATGCCGAGTCGAGCGCGCTGGCAGCAGCGCTGGCGCGGGACGCGGCGGCCGCCGGGGCGGATGCCATCCTGCTATTTCCCCCCTTCTCCTGGGCGCTGTCGCAGGACCTGCCGGTGATCGTGCATCACCATCAGGCGGTGCAAGCCGCCTGCGGACTGCCGATGCTGCTGTATCAGGCACCGGTGGCAGCGGCACAGCTGGCCTACCGGGCCGACACGCTGACCGCCCTGCTGGCGCTGCCCGGAGTGGCCGGCATCAAGGAAGGCAGCTGGGAAACCGCGGCCTATGAGGCGAACCGCCGCCTGGTGCGGTCGGTGCGACCGGATGTGGCGGTGATGGCCTCGGGCGATGAGCACCTGCTGTCCTGTTTCGTGCTGGGCAGCGAGGGCAGCCTGGTGAGTCTCGCCGCGCTGGCGCCGGCGCCGATCCTGGCGCTGGAGGCAGCCGTGCGGCAGGGCGACCTGGCGGCAGCCCAGGCGGCGCACGCGACCATCTACCCGCTGGCGCGGGCCATCTACGGCACCCGGCCGAGCGGGCGGGCAACCGCACGGCTGAAAGCGTGCCTGCACCTGCTGGGCCGGATCGACCACCCCACCTGCCGCGCGCCGATGTCCCGATTGCCGGGCGATGAGATCGCCGGTCTGCGCGCGGCGCTCACGGTCGCGGGCCTCGCGTGAGACAGCCGGGATCATGAACATGTCGGCGCCCAGCCTGGCCGAACAGACTTATGAGAAACTGTGCAGCGACATTCGCAGCCGAAGACTGCTGGGGGGCGAAACTCTGGTGGAGGGCCGGCTTGCCGAGGCGATGGGGGTTTCCCGCACGCCGATGCGCGAGGCATTGTCGCGGCTGGAGGGCGAGGGGCTGCTGGTGCGCCAGGCCAATGGCAGCTTCGCCGTGCGGCAGGTCAGCGTGCGGGAGTTCTTCCATGCGCTGAAGGTGCGCATGATGCTGGAACCCGAAGCCGCCGCCGCCGCCGCCCAGCATCCGGACCCGCCGACCCGGAAGATCGCCGCCCTGCGCGCCCGCATCGGCCGGCTTTCCGCCGAGGAGCGCCAAGCCGCCCCCCACTGGGACGCCGATGACAGCCTGCACCGGCTGGTGGCCACCATGGCCGAGAACCCGGTGCTGGCCCGCATGATCGAATCGCTCCGCCAGACCACGCGCCTGCTGGAAATGCTGCGCCCCTTCGACCGCGTGGCCGATGACGCGCATGAGCACGATCAGGTGCTGCTGGGGATCATGAACGCAGACCCGCAAGCCGCGCGGGCGGCGATGGCGGGACATCTGAAAAGCCTGGAGGCCTTCGTGCTGGGGCGGCTGATCGGCTAGCGCGGTGCCCGATCTGTTATACCGCCGAGGCTGCTCGCAGACTCGCGCTTTACGCTTCCCAGACGCGGGGGTTTCGTGATTCGCTTCCCGCACGCGAACTGCGGTGAAAGGGCGGAGCTTGGCATTGGCCATCAGGCGAGACCGTACGCCGGCCTCGTTGCGGAAGTGGGCGCGGCGGGCGGAAGACCCGCGCGCGGCGTCACGTGCCTTCGCAATAGCCAATGCCTTGGAGGGAATGTCGCGGGCCGAGGCGGCGCGCCTGGCGGGGATGGAACGCCAGGCGCTGCGCGACGCCGTGGTTCGCTACAACGCGGAGGGCGTCGCCGGCCTGAGCGCGTGGCCGCGCCAACGCGCCTCGCGTCTGACCGAGGGACAGCAGGCGACGCTGCGGGCGCTGATCCTGCGCGGCCCCGATCGGGAGCGTGACGGCGTGTCCAGTTGGACGCGCGCCGACATCGCCGATCTGATCGGCCATCGCTACCACGTCTCCAGCCTGAGCAAGATCCTTCGTTCGTTGGGTTTCTCACGCCAGAAGACCCGCCCGTCGCACCCCAACGCCGACCCCCAGGCCCGCGTGGCCTGGCTTAAAAAAGGCGCTGCCCGCCGCT
>DAICZL010000562.1 GCA_027311165.1 bacterium | reverse complement strand
GCCAGATGCTGCGGTATACACCAGAAACCTGAAGATCCGACCCCTCGGGCGCTGCGAACTCACGCGGCCGCGACCGGGGCTGCAAGCCGGCGGGGGAGCCGCTCCGGTCCGCACCGTCCCGACAGCTCCGGCGGGGCTTCGTGCCTGAAGGCGCCCCCGGCCTTCTGCGCTTTCGGCGTTCAGGCTATCCTGCGCGGCATTCGCCGCGAAGCCGCCAGGAAGCCCCCACCATGGACGTCACCGCCGCCCTGTCGGAATTCGCCGCCGGCCTCTCGCTGGCCAAACTGCCGGACGAGGTCACCGCCCGCGCCCGCGCCCTGGTGCTGGACCTGGTCGGCAACATGGTGCGGGCCCGCCAGGACGCGGAGAGCACGCCGGCGCTGCTGACGGCGGTGACCGCGCTCGGCCTGGCCGGCGGCAGTGCCGGCGTGTTCGCCGACGATGCGGGCTACAGCCCGGCAGGCGCGGCGCTGGTCAATGGCGTGCTGGCCCATTCGCTGGATTTCGACGACACCCATGCGGCCGGATCGCTGCATCCCGGCGCGCCGGTCATCCCCGCCGCCCTGGCCGCGGCGGAACTGGCCGGGGTGGACGGGGCCACCACCCTCGCCGCCATCGTCGCGGGCTACGAGGTGACGTGCCGCATCGCCCTGGCGCTGCCGGCCGGGGCGCATTACGCCCGCGGCTTCCACCCCACCGCCACCTGCGGCGTGTTCGGCGCGGCGGCGGCGTCCTCGCGGGTGTTCGGGCTGGACGCGGCCGGGGTGGCCTCGGCGCTCGGCATCGCGCTCAGCCAGTCGGCGGGCAGCCTGCAATTCCTGGCCAACGGCGCCTGGACCAAGCGGTTCCAGGTGGGCTGGGCGGCGATGGCGTGGCTGTCGGCCGCCTGCCTCGCCCGGGCCGGGTTCAAGGGCGCGGCCGACGCGATCGAGGGCCGGCACGGCTTCCTCGCGGCCTACGCGCCGGCGCCCGTGCCCGATCGCGCCACCCGGGATCTCGGCCACGTGTTCGAACTGATGGCGACCGCGGTGAAGCCCTATCCGTCCTGCCGCTACGGCCATGCCGGGATAGATGCGGCGCTCGACCTGCGCGCCCGCCACGCGCTGCGCGCCGAGTAGATCACCGCGGTGACGCTCGGCCTGCCGGAAGCCGGCATGCGGCTGATCGGGGCGCCGGCTTCGCGCAAGGCGGCGCCGGAAAACATCGTGGACGGGCAGTTCAGCGGGCCCTTCGTGATCGCCGCCGCGCTGGCCGATGGCAGGGTGGACTGGGACAGCTATGCGCGGCTTCAGGATCCGCGGCTGCGCGCGCTGATGGGGCGGATCGTCTGCGAGCAGGACCCCGAGATCGAGGCCGAGTTTCCCGCCAACATGGCCGGCAAGGTCACCATCGCCGCGCGCGGTGCGCGCTTCGCCGCCAAGGTGGTGGTGCCCAAGGGCGAGCCCGCGAATTTCCTCGGCCTGGACGCGCTGCGGGCCAAGTTCGCGACGCTGGCGGACCCGGTGCTGGGGGCGGAGCGGGCGGCACGCCTCGCCGAGGCGGTCCTGGCGATCGACGGCGCGGCCGGGATCGGCGGGCTGATCCGCCTGGCCCGGCCCGGTCTGGCGGCCCCGCGGCCGGATCCGCGACCCGCCCGGCCCGTGGCGCGGCCGGTCCACTGACCAGGCGGAACGGGGTGCCCGCGCCGCCTGGTTCCGGGCGGTCCGGGCCCGGCCGGTCCCATCCTGGCCGGTCCCATCCTCGCCGGCCCCATCCTGGCCGGTCCCATTCTGGCCGGCCCCATTCTGGCCGGCCCCATCCTGGCCGGCCCCATCCCCGTCGGTCGGTGCCCATCCCATGACACCCGGCGCCGTCGAGCCCGGCCCCCCCGGATCCGGCACAGTCGAGGGATCCGGCACAGTCGAGCCCGGCGCCGATCGGCCGGGCCCGCGCGCCCTGGCGGCGATGCTTCAGGCCGTGCCCGGCCTGCTGGCGGCGCTGGAGCGCCGGCTGCGCGCCTGTCCCGCCTGGCTGCCGGCGGTCCTGCTGTTCGTGCGGGTCGAGATCTGGGCCTGGCAGATCCCCACCGATGCCAGCTGGGACCTGCGCAACTACCATCTGTACAATCCGTTCGCGCTGCTGAACGGCCGGGTGTGGTCCGATCTCGCGGTCGCGCAGATGCAGAGCTACCTGCCGCCGACGCTCGATCTGCCGGTCTATGCCCTGTTCCGCTCGATCGCCGCGCCGGGGCCGCTCAATCTGCTGATGGCGCTGCCGCAGGCGGTGGCCGTGGTGCTCGCCTATCTGCTGGCGCTGCGGCTGACCGGCGCGCGCGAGGGCATCGGCCGGCTGCTGAGCGCGGTCGCCGTGCTGATCGGGGCGACCGGTGCCGCGAGCCGGCCGATCCTGGCCAGCGCGATGAACGAGATGATCCCGGTCGTGCTGGTGCTGCTGGCGCTGCTGCTGCTGCTGCCACGCGCTGCGCCCGCGCCGTCACCGCCGGCTGGCGACGCTCCGTCGGGGCGCCGGGTCCTGGGCGCTGGGGGGCTGTGCGGCGCGGCGATCGGCCTGAAACTGACTTTCCTCCTGCCCGGCATCGGGATCGGGCTCGCGGCGCTGGTATTGCCTCTGCCCGACAGGGTGGGCAGTGCGCTGATCCGGCTGCGAATGCGGCTCGCCCGCTCCGCCCTGTTCGCGGCAGGCGGCCTGGCCGGGGCGATCGCGACCGGCGGCTGGTGGTGGGCCTGGCTGTGGTGGCGGACCGGCAATCCGCTGTTTCCCTATTACAACGATGTGTTCCGCTCGCCGCTGGCCTTGGCCGAACGCCACGCCGATCTGCGCTTCCTGCCGCGCGAGACGCTGCAATGGCTGGCCTATCCGTGGTTCTGGGCCTGGCACGGCACCCAGCTGGTGTCGGAACTGACGGTGCGCGACCCGCGCTTCCTGCTGGCCTTTCTGGCGCTGGCCGCGCTCGTGCTGCGGCGCATCCTCGATCTGCCCGCCATGCGGCGGGGCGCGGGCGACCCGGTGCGCCACGTGGCCTTCATTGCGGTGTTCTTCACCGTCACTTTCGTGGCGTGGGAGCGCATGTTCTCGATCCTGCGTTATCTGGCGACCCTGGAGTTGCTGACCGGCACGCTGATCGCCATGGCGGCGCTCGCCTGGGCGCGGTTTCCGCGCGGCGGCCAGGCGGTGCTGGCGGGGCTGTGCGTGCTGCTGGTGTTGTTGCGCGGTTTCACCATCTGGCCGGATTTCGGGCGGGCGCTGCGGGCCGAGCAGC
>DAICZL010000560.1 GCA_027311165.1 bacterium | reverse complement strand
GCACCGCCGCCACCACGATCAACCCCGCCAGCACCGCCAGCAAATACGACCAGATCCGTCGCATGGCCGCGTCCGGGGAAACCCGCCCGATCGCGCAGGCCGCGTAATAGCCCACCCCGAACGGCGGCGCGAACAGGCCGATGCCCATGGCCAGGATCACCACCATGGCATAGTGCACCTCGTGGATGCCCAGTTGCCGCGCGATCGGAAACAGCAGCGGTCCGAACAGCACCATGGCGGGGATACCCTCCAGCACACTTCCCAGGACGATGAACACCACGACGGAGATCGCCAGGAATCCCACCGACCCGCCCGGCATGGTCGCCATGGCGGCGGCCAGCTGGCGGGAGAAGCCGGAACGGGTCAGCGCCCATCCCATGGCGGTGGCGGCACCGATGATCAGCAGGATGGCGCCCGACAGGCAGGCGGTATCGACCAGCAGCGTGCCGCAGCGCCGCAGATCGAAGCGGCGGTACAGCAGGATCCCCGCCAGGGCGGCGTAGGCGATGCCGATCGTCGAGACCTCGGTCGCGGTAGCAACGCCCTCGATCACCGCGGCGCGGATGACGAAAGGCAGCGCCAGCCCGGGCAGGGCGATGGCGAAGCTGCGGGCGATGGCGGCGGGCCGGGCGCGGGCCACGCCGGAGAGATCTTCGCCGCGGCTCTGGCGGCGCGCGACCAGCGCCAGCAGCAGAGCCAGCACCACCCCCGGCAGCAGCCCGCCGGTGAACAGGGCGGCGATCGACACGCCGGTGACCGAGCCGATGGTGATCAGCACCAGCGAGGGCGGGATGGTTTCCGCCATGGCCCCGGACGCAGCGAGCAGCGAGACCAGCTCGCCCTCGTGCGCGCCGCGGGCCTTCATGTCCGGGAACAGCACCGGGGCCACCGCGGCCATGTCGGCGGCCTTCGAGCCCGAGATGCCGGAGACCAGGCACATCGCCGCCAGCAGCACGTAGGACAGGCCGCCGCGCACATGGCCGACCAGGGCTGCCAGGAAGCCCACCATGGCGCGGGCCATGCCGGTCATTTCGATCAGCCCGCCCAGGAACACGAACAGCGGCACCGCCAGCAGCAGCAGCGTGCTCATCCCCTCGTCCATGCGCGAGACCACGACGCTGAGCGGCGTTGCGGTCAGCAGGCCGAGATAGGCCAGGGTGGCGAGACCGAAGGCGAAGCCGATCTGCACGGACAGCAGCACGCCCACGCCCAGCAGCAGGACGAAGAACACCAGCAGATTGGCATTGCCCAGCGCCTTCAGCGCCGGCGCGCCCGCATGCAGCGCGAACGCCAGCCCTGCGAGCGCGAGGGCCGCGAAAGCGAGATCGCGCCAGCCCAGCCGTGCCAGACGTGCCAGCGCATTGACCAGCATCAGCACGAAACCCACCGGCAGTGCCGCGGTGCGTACCGTATTGTGCAGGCCCAGTGCCGGCGTCTCGATGTCCCATTCGCCAGCCGCGTAATGCAGCGCGGGGGCCAGGATCAGGGCAAGAAACAAGGCCGCGGTCCCGGTCGCGAAAGCCTCACACAAAGCCTGGCCGCGTGGCGGCAGCATGGCCACGATGGCGGTCAGGCGCATGTGTTCGCCACGCTGCAGCGCGATCACGCTGCCCAGCATGGCGAGCCAGAGGAACAGGATGGAAGCGAGTTCGTCGCTCCACACCAGCGGGGCGTGGAAGGCGTAGCGGGCAATGACACCGGCGAGAAGCACCAGGATTTCCGCCAGCACCAACATCGCCGCGGGAATTTCGGTCACCAGGCGCAGCGCCGTCCCCAGGCGGAGTGCAGTGCCCGCTTCCGGCGCCGACGTCGCGCTCACGCCAGCGCGCCCACCTCGGTCTCCAGCGCATTCCAGGCAGGCTCGCCGAATTTTTTGCGCCAGTCGGCATAGAACCCGGCCTTGCGCAGACTGTCTCGGAACGTCGTGGGGTTGACCGCGATGAACTGCATGCCCTTGGCCTGCAACCGTTCGGCGGCAACGGTATTGAGTTTGGCGATATCGGCCCGCTCGTCGAGCGCTGCCTGAGCAAATTCGCGCGCCGCGATCTGGCGCAGATCGTCCGGCAGCGCCTCATACGCGTCACGGTTGGCGAGCAGCCAGAAGCCATCCCACATATGGCTGGTGAGCGAGACCGAGGACTGCACCTCGTACAGGCGGGTGATCTCGATCAGGCTCAGCGGGTTCTCCTGGCCTTCCACCACCTTGGTCTGCAGCGCCGAATAGAGCTCGCTGAAATTGATGCTGGCCGGCGCCGCGCCGAAGGCCTGGAACAGGCTGGTCCACAGCGGCGAGACCGGGACTCGGATCTTGAAGCCACGCAGGTCCTGGGGCGTGTAGATGCCTCGGGTAGAGCTGGTGATCTGACGGTAGCCGTTATCGAACATCCGGTCGAAGGCGAAAAGGCCGCGCTTGTCGATCTCACTTCGGATGAGGGCGCCGAGCCGGCCATCCATCGCGCGCCAGACGGCGTCATAGGTCTTGAACGCAAAACCGACCCCGCTGATCGCGGCGGTGGGGACCAGCGTCGCCAGGATGACCCCCGAGAGGGTAAACAGCTCGATCGCCCCGGCACGGAGCTGCGAGAGGGAATCGGTGTCCGAGCCGAGCTGGCTGGCGGGGAAGACCTGAATGTCGAGCCGACCGCCGCTGGCCGTGCGGATGCGGGTGGCAGCCTCGACCTGACGCAACGCGAGCGGATGGGTGGCCGGGACGTTGTTGGCCAGCTTATAGGAAAATTCGGCAGCGCCGGCAGGGCGGGTGCGCAAGGCGAACAGCGGCAGGCTCGCCGCTCCGGCCAGCACGGCTCGACGCCGGGTCGCGGTCATGGCTGCTCGCCCATCGGTCGTTTCCCCATCGCCTGGCCGTGCCCTGGCATGACCGATGCCAACCCGACCGACATCAGGCGTAGCAGGGGGAAAGGCCGCGGCCAAGGGGAGGGAGCACGAGCGCCGGCTGGACAGACCCGGCGCTCGGGGATCGGGACGCATGTTCATCCATCGTTGACGACTTCCGGCCGAGAATCACTTCCTCCTCCGCCCGGCAGACCCTCCGCCCGATCACGGCATGGCGACGGCAGGATCAGCAACCCAGGGGCAGTGCCCAGAGCAGGACCGTCGGAATAAGGAAAAATTGCTGCGTCAGACGCGACAGCGACAGCCTCCGGCCCGGAGCGTTCGCCCGCTCCCTCGCCAGACCCAAGGCTGCCCGGCTCTTGCGCCGAACGGTCGGGGCGTTAGGGTCCGGCCATCACCGGTCCGGCTTACGGCCCTGGCCAGCCGCCGCATCGGCGCCCGCTGTCCAGACAGGGGCCATGACGTGACTGAACCCGGAGCATCGACCATGCAGCTTGATCCCGCCGCCCAAAGCGTCCTTGATCTGATCCGCGAGTCCGGCCGCCAGGATTTCGAAAGCCTCTCGCCCGCCGAGGCCCGCGCGGTGGCCGCCGCCTCACGCACGCTGTTTCAGCCCGATCCGCCGCCGGTCGCCGAGCTGCGCGACATCGACGCACCAGGGCCGACCGGCAGGCTGCGACTGCGGCTTTACCGTGGCACCACCGAGGGCATGGCACCCGCGCTGGTCTATTTCCACGGTGGTGGCTGGGTGCTGGGCGATCTCGACACCCATGACGGCATCTGCCGGCAATTCGCCATCGAGACTGGCGGCACCGTGATCTCGGTGGACTACGCCCTGGCGCCGGAGCGGAAATTTCCCGCCGCGGTCGAGGATGCACTTGCCGCAACGCGCTGGATCATGTCCGAAGCCGCCACGCTAGGACTGGATCCCCGACGCATAGCGATCGGCGGAGACAGCGCAGGCGGCAATCTCGCCGCCGTCATCGCCCTGATGGCCCGTGACGGCGCTATGGCCGCGCCATGTTACCAGATGCTGTTGTATCCGGTGACCGATCTGTCGATGACGCTGGAGTCCTATCGCCGGATGGCCGAGGGGTACGCGCTGACCGCCGCAACGATGCGCTGGTTTCGCGACCTCTATCTGCGTGACCCGCGCGATATCACCGACTGGCGCGCTTCGCCGCTGCAGGCGGCCAGCCTTGCCGGGGTCGCGCCGGCCTATGTACTGACCGCCGCCTACGATCCGCTTTGCGACGAAGGCTGCGCTTATGCGCGGCGGCTGATGGAAGCCGGGATATCGGTGACCCACACTCATATGGCCGATCAGATGCACGCGTTCCTCGGCATGGGCAGGCTGGTGCCCGCCGCCGGGCGAGCGATCGCCAGTGCCGCCATGGCTTTGCGCACCGCCTGGGCCAGCTGACCGCGACTGCCGACCAGCGGGTCGTTCGGGGACTCTCCAGGTTACCGAGCCATTTTGTCGCGATCCGATGCCGATTGAAGTGAGCTCGCGAGGGGTAATACCAACCCGCGTAGGGAGTGGCTCACACGGGGGAGATTCCCGACACGGGGCGGAACGGGAGTCTGAATTGTGCGAGCAGCACGAGCTTCGCCATTTCCGCTGCCCTGCCACTGCGTCCTGACTTCACAGCGTCTGATCTGCGTCTGCACGCGCGGCGGACACCCGACGCGAACCAGGCGCGCCGGCTTCTGGCGCTGGTGGCGACCTATGACGGTGGCTCGCGCGGCGAGGCGGCGCGGATTGGCTGGGTGGGCCAGCAGATCGTTCGCGACCGGGTGGTGAAGTTCAACGCCCCTGGCCCGGATGGCCTGATCGAGCGCAAGGCGCCGGGTCCGTCGCCACGATTGAACGCTGCCCAGCGGCGGGCCCTGACGGCGATGGTCGAGAGCGGGCCGATTCCCGCCGAGCATGGCGTGGTGCGCTGGCGGCTGGCCGGTCTGGCGCGATGGGTCTGGGAAGAATTCCGCATCGCGGTCAGCGCGCCGACGGTCAGCCGCCAACTGCGCGCGCTTGGCTACCTCAAGCTGTCCGCCCGCCTGCGCCATCACGCCCAGGCTGAAGATACGGACGAGGGGTTTAAGAAAGCTTCCCCGCCGCTCTGGACAAGATCGCGCGCGAGAAGGTGTCGATCCGGCCGACATAGAAGTGTGGTTCGCCGATGCAGCCCGTGTCCGCCAGAAGAACAAGATCACGCGGCGCTGGGCCAGGCGTGGCACCCGGCCGGCAGCGCCGAAGGACCAGCGCACCACCTCCACCCACATCTTCGGCGCGATCTGCCCCAGGCCCGGCAAGGGCGCCGGCCTCGTGCTGCCCCGCTGCAACGTCGCGACGATGAGCCCGCATCTGGCTGAAATGGCCAATACCGTCGCGCCAGGCGCCCATGCCGCCCTGCTCCTCGATCAGGCCGGATGGCATCTGTCGGACCGGCTGGTGGTGCCGACCAACCTCACGCTGCTGCCGCTGCCAGCCCAATGCCCCGAATTGAACCCGGTCGAGAACGTTTAGCAGCTCATGCGCGACAACTGGCTCTTCAACCACGTCTTCAATTCCGAGCGCGACATCGTCGATCACAGCTGCGATGCCTGGAATAAGTTCGCTGAACAGTCTTGGCGCATAATGTCCATCGGCCCGCGCGATTGGGCATACGGGTTCTGATCAACGAGGGGTGGTATTACTCCTCCACCGGGCCCGCGCTCGCTGCCCGCGCCAGCGCCGGCACCGGTGGGGTCGCGCGGGACGGCGAAGGATCATGAGCGACGAATCGCGCCTGCAATCGGACCCAGCCCGGATGCCGTGCCAGCCAGTCTTCCGGCACTGACGCGCCGAGTGGGACGAAGACGAACGCTCCGTGCATGCCCGCCGGAAATCCTGTCCGCGACATCCGCCGTTCTCCCGATCGCGAGCTTCAACCCCGCTGGCCGGCGTGAGGCAGGCCAGCGCCGATACCGGCCAGCCACCGCATCGCCCCCTCCACGCCGCAGCTTCTCGATATGCTCGAAGCGCGACTGTCAGAGCCATCCACCCGTCAGGCTTCCCCGATCTTGCAGTGCCGGTCCATGGCGGCTCGGCAAACCAGGTTCGTCTCCATGGGATTGGGCCGACCGCACTGGATCGGCCGTCCAGACTGATGGTGACGACCCGCAAGCACCCTGAGGCTGCGCCTTGGCCGACGAGCCTACAGCGCCCGCTCTTCCTTCGGGGGAGCCTCCGGCGCCGGCGGGACGGCATCATTGGGCGGGGCTGTATCAGCGGGCGGCGCGCCCTGAGGGGCCTTGTCATGGCGGACGGGACAGACCAGCACTGTCAGCGCGGTGCCGTCGGAACCTGTGAAATCCACCGGTGCGCAGACCCCGATCTGCACCAGCATCTGTAGCATAATCGCAACATTCATGATCCGCTCCCGACCGAATTGCCCTGCAGCTTGGCGATGCGTTCGTCCTTGCGCGCCGAGCCGGCGGAGGACCCGACCCAGTAGCTGACTACCGAACTCGCCATCGCCGCGAGCGAACCCAGCAGCATGTTGATGATCGTCTCGCTGCCGGCCGGGATGGCCCGCACCAGCGCCAGCCCCATCACCACCCCGAACGTGGCCAGCACCACGACCGAGACAACCGGCGCACCCCAGGCGATCGGCGATTTGGACTGTGCCAGGCCCAGCGTCTGGGCCCGGGCAGACGCCGTATCGGCAAGCTGTGCCTGCAGCGTATCGAGATCGGCCTTCCTGGCAGAAGCCGCGGCGACTGCGGCAATCTGCGCCAGCTGCACCCGCAGATTGGCGGCCACCTGCGGATCGCGCTCGATCACCGCCTGCTGGGCCGCCAAATCCGTGGTACCAGTCACCGATTGCACGGCTTTTGCAACTGCGGCGGTGGTCTGCTCGGCAGCCGGACCGAACAGCCAGTTGACCAGTTCAGGGGCCAACGAAATCGCTAGCGGAATAAGCGCACCCATCACGACGTCCCCATGGAATTGCTGTCCTCGTCACGAACCCGCATGTAAGAGTCGATCTCGTGACGCAGGCCAGGCTTGTTGCCGGCCAGTTCCAAAACGCCCCAGACATTGCGCTTGAGGTCGCTCGCCGGATCGAAAGCGTGGCGGATCAGCATGTCCCACCGCTCGATGTAGCGGCGCTTATCCTTAGGGCCATGCCACATGTGCTCGATCGTGCCCGGAACATAGCCGATATTGCCGGCGATATGATGCACGGCCCGGCTCTGCCACAATTCGAGCGGCTTAGTGTAGGCAGCCGAAATCCCTTTCGGCACCGACAGATGCACACTGCCGGCAAGGGCGAGAGCCATGTGGTGATCCGCCGCCCCCAGCACTGCGGTTTCGATCAGACCGCCTACATGCTCGAGCGCCTGACGGGTCGCCGCCCAGGCATAGCCAGGATGAGCGAAGACATAGGGTCCCGGCCCGATCGGGCAGCGATCGAAGAACTGCCGGCAAAAGCTGCGATGCGTCTGCAGATGATCATCTTGCGGACCCAGATCGTAACAGTCGCTCCAGGGCTGGACCACATCGTATTGCTGCAGCGCGTGCACCGTCTCCGACGCCCAGTGCGGCTTTCGAAAGAATATGTCGGCGTCGATCCAGGCGACGTATTTCCAATCGCCGGGCAGCCGGGAAATGCCGATGTTGAGAAGGTTCTCCTTGGTCCAGGCGAGGGTCCGGGCGCGCACGCCGACATGCCGGACAAGGCCCTTGGCAACCCCCGGTGTCGCATCCAGTTCGAACGGCCGGTCGCCGTAGGCGCATTCGACCGTGGTCAGCTTCACCCCGCAATCGAGCATGTGCTGCTCGAAATCGCGATAGAGTCGGATGCGACTTTGCCAGCGGATCGGGTTAGAAATCGCGGTGACGACGTGCAGGAGCTCAGGCTGCATGGGAAATCCTTACGGCGTTGCATCGGCGGGGGAAGGGGCGGGCGTGGGGAGTGCGGCCGGAACGACAGCCACGCTGGTGGCATTGGTCATGCGCGTGGCTTGGAACGGCAGGTGGGAGAGCCGGCGGGCCCAGCCGAGACCGAAGATCCGCCAGGTCGGCAGATCGGCCATGAACATGATCCGGCGGGCCAGGAATTGGGCGCACAGCGCGATCTCGGCGGCACCGCCCGGCTCGTGCCCGGCATGTGCGTGTACCGCAGCCAGGGTCAACGGCCCGATCATGCCGTCCTGCTCGGCACCAACGGTGGCCTGCAGCCAGCGCGCGGCTCGGCCTACCCCGCTGTTCACCGCGGCATCGAAGACCAGCAGCGCCAGCGGTGGCGGCAGCGCGTCGCCGGCGATCCTGTCCCAATAGTCGCGGCGATAGATCTGGCCGGCCTGCTCCAATGTCAGATCGGCGATATCGACATCCGGATAGCTTGCCGAGCTGATGCCAAACTTGGTGCCACGGCAGACACCCTGGCCAACAGCACCGCCGGTCCAGTTGCCAGGGTCGGCAGGGTTGGCAGTGAAGCCACCCTCCTGACCGAAGATGTAACCCATGGCCTGTCTGAATGCGCTCATCGATGATTTCCCGGTTCGGCCGGGCTCGCACCCGGTCCGTCGACGCCGAGCACGGTGATCCGTATCGGCGGCAGGGCTTGCGGTTCCGGCGTGCCGCCGGGCAGGGTCAATGTCAGGGTGCGACGCAGTTCGTACGCTCCGCTGGGAGCGTCATGGGGGATCTGCAGTCCGCTGATGCGCGGCCCGCAGACGAAGTTGCCCGGCTGCCAGACCCGTTCGGACCAGGCGACGATCCGCTCCTCCGCGGTGAGCCGGACCAGGCGAACCTGCAGCGCCAGCAGCGCCTCCGCCGGCGGACAGATCACGCTGACCCATGCGAAACCGCTGCCAGCGCGAACCGCGCTGATCGCCGCCCCGGTGGCGATGCCGCCATCCGGCTCGCTCATCGCCTCGAACGGTCCCTCGCCGCCCTGATAGACCCCAACCAGCGACCCCGGAGCCGCCTGTGGCAGGAACAACCGGATCATCGGCGGCCCCAGCGCTACCGCGGCCAGAGAGATCGCCGCCAGCCGGGCCCGCGCCGCGTGGTCCGGCCGGCCACGATCACGCAACGGATGATCGCGCGGCACGCGCTCCTGTCCGGCGCTCATCGGTGGCCGGCCAGATTGCCGAGCAGCGCATTCCAGCCATAGGCGATCATGGCGAGCACTCCAGCCGTCAGGAGGCTCTTCCAGAACGCCCAGTCCTCGCGGCTGACAAAACGGTCGGTCACATCGGCAAGACTTTCGCGGAAGATATCGGCCTGCTGGGCGAGCGCCGCAGTGAAACGCTCCGATATTGCGCGAAGCCCCGCTTCCAGCTCGGCATCGCGCCCCGACAGCTGGTCCATCGCGGCGACGACATGACGCATCTGCTCCTCGAGCCGGGCGAGCCGGACCAGCAAC
>DAICZL010000559.1 GCA_027311165.1 bacterium | reverse complement strand
CCTGCTCTCTGTTCCACCGGGCACCTCCGTCCGATAAGATGAGCCCATCCGATCGGATGGTGCGTTACCGATCGACCATCGCCGCCAGATGCGGAAGGTAGCGATCCCCGTGCACGCTGACGCCGCCGAGTGCGGCATCGATGTCTAGCAGATCGTCGGCGGACAGCGCGAGCGCCGCGGCGTCCAGATTCTCCGCCAGGCGGGATGGCTTCGTGGTGCCGGGGATCGGCACGATCCATGGCCGCTGCGCGAGCAGCCAGGCGATCGCGATCTGCGCCGGGGTCGCGTGCTTGCGGGCCGCGATCCGGCCCAGCAATTCCACCAGGGCGTGGTTCGCCTTGCGCGCCTGCGGCGTGAAGCGGGGCACGTTGTTGCGGAAATCCCTGCTGTCGAAAATCGTGTTCTCGTCGATCGTGCCGGTCAGAAAGCCCCGACCCAGCGGGCTGAAAGGAACGAAGCCGATGCCGAGTTCCGCAAGCACCGCCAGCAGGTTCTCCTCGGGCTCGCGCCACCACAGCGAATATTCGCTCTGCAGCGCAGTGACCGGCTGAACCGCATGGGCGCGGCGGATCGTCCGCTCCCCGGCCTCGGACAGTCCGAAATGGCGGACCTTGCCCTGCCGGATCAGATCCTTCACCGCGCCGGCGACGTCTTCGATCGGCACGTCCGGATCGACGCGGTGCTGGTAGAACAGATCGATCACCCCGGTCTTCAGCCGCCCGAGCGAGGCTTCTGCCACCTGCCTGATGTGATCGGGGCGGCTGTTCAGGCCCCGCTGCAGTCCGGTCCGCGGATCGATGTCGAAGCCGAACTTGGTGGCGATCACCACCTCGTCACGGACCGGCGCCAGAGCTTCGCCGAGCAGCTCCTCGTTGAGGAACGGGCCATAGACTTCGGCGGTGTCGAACAGCGTCACCCCGCGTTCGACCGCCGAACGGATCAGGGCGATCGCCTCGGGCCTGCCAGGCGCCTGACCGTAGCCAGAGCTCAGCCCCATGCAGCCGAGGCCGATGGCCGATACTTCCAGGCCGCCATTTCCAAGCATGCGCTTCTGCATCGCCCGCTCCCTGCTCCCTTCGCTCTGCGCGCCACCCCGATCGGCGGATCCCCGCTCACTCCGGCCCTGCTGCGCCCTGATACTGCGCATCGGTGACCTGCTCCATCCAGTGAACCGCTTTGCCCTCGAGCTTTTCCTGGATGGCGATATGGCTCATCGCCGTGCTCGGCGCGGCACCGTGCCAATGCTTTTCCCCGGGCGCGAACCACACGACATCGCCCGGCCGGATCTCCTCGATCGGGCCGCCCTCGCGTTGCGCCCGCCCGCAGCCAGAGGTCACGATCAGCGTCTGGCCGAGCGGATGGGTGTGCCAGGCGGTGCGGGCGCCTGGCTCGAAGGTGACCAGGGCACCGGCAACCCGGGCCGGATCGGGCGGGGCGAGCAGCGGATCGATCCGCACCGTTCCCGTGAAATACTCCGCCGATCCCCTGCCAGAAGGCTGCGAGCCGCTGCGCCGAATTTCCATGATGGTCTCTGTCCCCTGCCCGGAAGTGCACCCGGCATCGGAATGCGGGAGGCAGTCATAACGGGTGAGGGGCCATGCGATGAGAGGCTAATTTGCATATGGACCGATAAAATGAAGCCATGAATGGCTCGGGAAAGCGTGAACGACCTGCCGGCCTTCCTGGCGGTCGCGCGGGAACGCAGCTTCACCCGCGCGGCGGCACGGGACGTATCACGACCGGCGAACATGCCGCCGCACCCCTGCTCTGGCGGACCTGCGCATGGCGGTGGTCGGCGCACCGTCCTGTTTCGCCAGGCGCCCCCGCCCGAAGACCCCGCGGGAGCTCACCGCCCATGACTGCATCGATATGCGCCTTCCCACCCATGGCGGGCTCTCTGCCTGGGAGTTCGAGAAGGCCGGCACCGAGCGTAAGCTGCGCGTCGGGGGGCAGGTCGTGTTCGACACCATCGCCCTCAAACTCCAGGCGGCACCGGGCGGATTAGGCCTCGCCTGTCTGCCCGGGGATGTGGTGCAGACGCAGATCGCCGAAGGGCGGCTCATCGGGGAGCTCGCCGACTGGTGTCCGACCTTCCCGGGCCATCACCTGCAGTCGCCGGCCGGATCGCGGACCGGCGGGCGGCCTGCGGCGGGCTGGACGCGGCGGTGATCCTACGGCTCAATCGGGCGGTGCCGGGCGGCCGGGGCCCGGCCCGGTTGCGCACCGATGGAGCAGGCGGATGGCCGAGAGCATGCTGCACGAACCCCCCGACGCCGCCGATCTGCTGGCCACCGCCCGGGCGGTGCTGGTCGGGACCCTGCTGCCGGAACTACCCGAGGCGCTGCGCTTTCCGGCGCTGATGGTGGCCAACGCGATGGCGATCGCCGGGCGCGCCGCCGCGGCCGATCCAGAGGCCGAGGCCGCACTGACCGAAGGTCTGCGGGCCCTGCTCGACGCGGCGGATGGCGACGCCGAGACGCTGATGCGCCGCTTCGCGCGGGCGATCCGCGCCGGCGCCTATGATCCGGACATGCCCGGCCGTGCCGCCGCTTCCGCCTGGCTCGTGGCCCTGGCGCGGCACCGGGCCGCGCTGAGCAACCCGAAGGCGCTGCGGGACGCCGGCGGATAGGCC
>DAICZL010000558.1 GCA_027311165.1 bacterium | reverse complement strand
TAGGTCTTGCGCGCCCTGCCATCGACGATCTCGGTCCGGTTGACGGTTTTGCCATACGCATAGGCACCGGCATGGAAGGGGTTCTTCAGCACCGAGATGACATTGCGATATCGGATCGGCGTCCAGTCGCACGCCGTCATTCGCTTGCCGTCGGACGGGCGCGGGAAGTGCACTCCCTCAGCCTTGAGCGCGAGATGCACCTGCCGGGCGCTGCCCAGTTCGCGGAAGCGCTGGAAAATCCCGCGGGTTACGTCCTGGACCCGGCGATCCGGATCGAGGCCCAGGCCGATCTCCCGGTGCCAGACATAGCCGATCGGCACGGGTATCCTGAGCTCCCCTCTGCGGGCCTTCGATCGCGCGGCGTCCAGCATCCGCGATCGCAGGATGCCAAGTTCGAACTCGCTGATACTGCCCTTCATGCCCAGCAGCAGGCGATCGTTGGGCCGGCACGGATCATAGACGCCGTCGGGATCGATGACACGGGCACCGACGAGGCCACATAGCTCGAGGAGATGGTGCCAGTCTCTGCCGTTGCGGGAAAGCCGCGAGGCGTCGAAGCACAGGACGGCGCCGACCTCGCCGGCGCAGAGACTGGCGACGAGCCGCTCGAAACCGGGACGCGCCACGGTCCCGCTCGCCGATCGGCCGAGATCGTCGTCTATGACCTCGACATCGCAAAAGCCCCGGCGGCGCGCGTCCTCGACGAGGTCGTATTGGCGGCGCTGGCTCTCGCGATGAATTTGCACCTGGGTCTGGGTGGACTGCCGCACATACACGACCGCCTTGCGGCTCAGGACAGTTGCCGGCAGGGGATCAGCGTTCGTCATCGCCGATCTCCTTCGGGTCCACGCCCGAGGCTTCCATCAACAGACGGGCCAGACGCCGCACGGCGGTGCTGTGATCGCCGGCTGTCATCCCGTTCAGCACTAGACGATCCAACACGATGGTTAGTTGCCGGGGCGGTTTGCCGTGGACGATCGGACGCATCGGTGTTTGCATGATGAACCTCCTCTTTGGGCAGAGGTTCACCAGAACACGCTCGCCGGAGTCCGAGGGCTCTCAGCAGCCGATCGAGATCGATCAGGCCAGCGATGTCGACTGCCGGCGAGCCAAGGGACATTGCCGCGCAAATCGCGGGGTCAAGCATCCAGGCGGAAATGACAATCGCGACGCCTGGTTCGGACTCGACGACGGCCACCTCTCGGCCAGACCGCCGTTCCACGTAGAGCTGCCGGACCTTCCGGCCGTGCAGCGCGTGCCAACGGTAATGGACTTCAACATCCTGGTTGATATGGGCAGAATGGCCCCTCGATGGCCCTGAGCCGGAAGAACGCGTTGTTCGCCGGCAGCGACGAGGGCGGAGAGAACTGGGCCGCTGTCGCCTCGCTGATCGAGACCTGCAAGCTCAACGGCGTCGATCCGCAGCGTTACCTGACCGAGCTGTTGACCCACCTCGTCAACGGGTGGCCCCAGGCGCGGATCGACGCGCTGATGCCCTGGAACTGCGCCGCAGAG
>DAICZL010000554.1 GCA_027311165.1 bacterium | reverse complement strand
GGGACTTCGTTTCGTGTTACGGAAGGGGATCGGCGGCCATGGCCGAAGGAACGACTGGCATTCCGGCAACCGGTCTCGGCGTGCGGCCGGCCGCCTCGCGTCCGGGCGCCCTGCAAAGAATGGCGCGCCGTCGGTCCAGCATCGCGGTGATGATGTGTCTGCCGCTGTTAGCGCTGATCGGCGGGCTGGTGGTCTATCCGTTCGTCTATTCCATCTACCTCTCGATGCTCAGCCGCGACATGAGCCGCTTCATCGGGCTGTTCAACTATCAGTACCTGCTGACAAGCGACACGTTCCACCTGGTCATCTTCCAGAGCGTCCTGTTCGCCGTCACCGCGGTTTTCTTCAAGGCGCTGATCGGTTTCATCCTGGCGCATGTGATGCACAATATCCGCGGCCGGGATCAGCGACTGTGGCGCGGCCTGCTGCTCGTGCCGTGGGTTATTCCGCCGGCGCTATCGACGCTCGGGTGGTGGTGGATGATCGCGGGCAGCTATTCCGCCATCAACTGGTTGCTGACCGCGGCGGGGATGCAGCCCGTCGCCTGGCTCGCGCTGACCGGCTGGGCGCGGTTCTGGGTGATCGTCGTCAATGTCTGGTTCGGCGCGCCGTTCTTCATGATCATGTATCTTGCCACCCTGAAATCGGTGCCCGAGCAACTATATGAGGCCGCGGCGATCGACGGCGCCACGGGGATCCAGAAGATCCGCTACGTCTCGCTGCCGCTGCTGCAGAACGTCATCAGCATCACCGTGCTGTTCAGCCTGATCGTCACCTTCGCCAATTTCGACATCGTCGAGATCCTGACCGCCGGCGCGCCGGCCAACACCACTCAGGTCTTCGCCACCTACGCCTTCCAGGTGGGCATCGGCGCGGGCAATATCCCGATGGGTTCGGCGGTCAGCCTGTTCATCTTCCCGATCCTCGCGATCTTCGCCATCTTCATCCTGCGCGGCGTCAATCGCCGGACCCGGGAGGCCATCTGACATGAGCGGCGCGACAATGACCGCCGACGGCACGCCACGCTGGCACGGACGCAAGCCGAGCCTCGCGCGCGAGCGGCGCTGGGCGCTGTGGACCAGCTATATCATGCTGGTCATCTTCGCCTTCGTCTTCCTGGTGCCGCCCTATTTCGAGCTGATCACCTCGCTCAAGACCTCGAAGGAGATCGGTTCGGGGCTCGATCCCTGGTACACGCATCATCCCTATCTCGGCAATTTCCTGTCGATCGTCCGCGACGCGCAGTTCCAGATGTTCTTCTGGAACAGCGTGAAGATCACCGTGGTGGTGGTGGCCGCGACCATCGTCATCTCGGTGTTGTCGGCCTACGCGCTGGCGCGGATGCGCTTCTGGGGCAGCCAGGTGTTCGCCACCGGCGTGTTCCTGACCTATCTGGTGCCGGAATCGCTGCTGTTCATCCCGCTGTTCCGGGTGCTGGCGGATCTGCACCTGATCAATTCCACCTGGGGGCTCGCCTTGGTGTGGCCGACCCTCTCGGTGCCGTTCTGCACCTGGATCATGATCGGCTATTTCGGCTCGATCCCGAAGGAGCTGGACGAGGCGGCGATGATCGACGGCGCCTCGCACCTGCAGATGCTGTGGAAGATCTTCATCCCCGTGGCGATGCCGGGTATCATCGCCGCGACCATCTTCGCCTTCACCGTCTGCTGGGGGGATTTCCTCTATCCGCTGGCCTTCCTGTTCACCGCCAAGCAGATGGTCCTGACCGCCGGGATCGTGTCCACCCTGATCCATGGCGACGTGCTGGACTGGGGCCGCATCATGGCGGCCAATATCCTGGCCTCCGCGCCACCGATCCTGATATACGCCTTCCTCATGGATTATTACATCGCCGGCCTGACGGCCGGTGCAACAAAAGGCTAGGGAGCAGTTCATGGCTGAGGTTTCGGT
>DAICZL010000551.1 GCA_027311165.1 bacterium | reverse complement strand
GCTGCTGCTGCTGATCGCCTCCACCACCCTGCTGCGCCTGGCGCTGGGCGCGGGCATCGGCCTGTGCATCGACGAAAGCTACATGGTGGCGGCCGGGCGCACTCTGCGGCTCGGCTATTTCGATCATCCTCCCGCTTCCTGGTGGCTGGTCTGGGGGGTCTCGCATCTGTTCGGCAGCGAGGCGCCGGTGGTGGTGCGGCTGCCGTTCATCCTGCTGTTCGCCCTGTCCACCTTGCTGATGTTCCGCCTGACCGCGCTGCTGTTCGACGCGCGGGCCGGGCTGTGGGCGGCGCTGTGCCTCAACCTCGCCCCGGTGTTCGGGCTGACCACCGGTGGCTGGGTGCTGCCCGACGGGCCGCTGGTGGCGGCATTGCTGGGTGCCGCGCTGTGCCTCGCCCGTGTGCTCTCGGGCGGATCGCGGCGCTGGTGGGCGGGCGCCGGGCTGTGCGCCGGGCTGGCACTGTTCTCAAAATATTCCGCTATCCTGACATTTGCGGGTGCGTTGCTGTTCCTGCTGAGCAGCCGGCCGCACCGCTTCTGGCTGGCCAGGTGGGAACCCTACGCCGCCGCCTTGCTGGCACTCGCGGTGTTCGCCCCGGTGCTCGCCTGGAACGCGCTGCATGGCTGGGCGTCCTTCGCCTTCCAGGGCGCGCGCGCGGCGGCGGCGGGACTGCATCCGGCAGCCCCGCTGGTGGTGCTGGGCGGAGAGGCGCTGTTCCTGCTGCCCTGGCTGTGGGCGGCGCTGATGTGGTCCTTCGCGACCGCGCTGTGGCGCGGGCCGGCGGACTGGGGACGCTGGCTGTGCTGCTGCCTGGGCACGCCGCCGATCCTGCTGTTCGCGCTGATCCCGCTCTGGTCGAGCGGGCGGGTGCTGTTCCACTGGGCGGCACCCGGTTATCTGATGCTGTTTCCCCTGCTCGGCGCCGATATCGCGCGCAGGCTGCAGGCTGATCCTCGCCCCACGCGCTACTGGCTGATCGGCACGGCGGCGTTCGTCCTGGTGGCGCTGGGTCTGGCGGCGATCGAGGCGCGCACGCTGGTCTGGAAACTGCCGGACTCCCTGGTGGGGCCCGGCGCCGATCTGGAAGCCGCGGACTGGACCTCGCTGAAGGACGAGCTCGCCCGCCGTGGGCTGGGCGGAATGGTGGTGGGCGGGCCGCGCTGGCGTGATGCCGGCAAGGCCGGCTACGCGCTCGGGCCGGGCGCGCGGGTGATCGTGCTCGATGAGGACCAGCGGCAGTTCGGGCTGATCCGCCCCGCCAGCGGCTTCATCGGCCAGGACGTGCTGATCGTGGCGCCCGGGCGCGAGGCCGCCGAGGTGCCGGCCAGGCTCGCCCGCAGGTTCGACCGGATCGAGGCGCTGGCACCGGCGATGATCACCTATCCGGACCGGCCGGCCGCCGCGCTGGCGCTGTTTCTCGGTCACGATCTGCGCCCCTGACGCCGGCGGGCGAGCGGTCCCAACAATTTTCGTTGTCAGCCATGCAGCGATGGATACCATGACCTCAAGGGAGGGCCGCATGGATGGACCTGCGTGGTGTCACGATCCGCGCATGCGCGCGCAGCCGTATGCGGCAAGCGCCCGGCCCGACCGCCATCCGGCGCCGGGCAGATCGTTTCGATACATCAATACAACCGACAGGAGTTCACTGATGGCAAAACTCGCCGCTTATGCGGTATCGCTGGCTGCGGTGCTCGGTTTGCCGATCATGCCGGTTGGAAGCGGCGCGGCGCGCGCGGCGACCATGGGGCCGGTCACCGATGAGCTCGGCGTGATCAAGATCCCCAAGGGCGCACCGATCCAGATCGGCGGCTATTGGGTGCTGTCGGGCCCCGATACCGCGCTCGGCCTCGATGAGCGGCGCGGCGTGGAAGTCGCGATCAAGGATGTCGGCGGCAAGCTGCTCGACCATCCGATCAAGCTCAATGCCGAGGACGATCTGTGCAACGCCGAGGGCGGGCAGACCGCGGCCACCAAGCTCGCCGCCAATCCGCAGACGGTGATCGTGCTCGGCCCCGGCTGCTCCAGCGCCGCGACGCCGGCGGCGCCCATCCTGTGGCAGGCCGGCCTCACCAATATCGGCACCGCCAGCACCGCGCCCAGCCTGACCGCCGCGACCCGCAAGCCGGAATATGCCGGCTTCGCGCGCACCGTCTACAGTGACAGCGAGCAGGGCAAGGCGGATGCCGAGTACATCTACAACACGCTCGGCCTGCGCAAGGTGGTCACGGTCCATGACGGCAGCCCCTATTCGCAGCAGCTGACCGTGGTGATGGCGAATAATTTCGAGAAGCTGGGCGGCAAGGTGCTGTCGCAGGAAGCGGTGGCGCCGACCGATGTCGACATGCACCCGGTGCTGACCCGCATCGCGACCGAGAAGCCCGACCTGATCTACACGCCCGATTTTGTCGCTGCGGCCGCGCAATTGCTGCGCCAGGGCAAGGAGACGGCGGGGCTCGAGAAGACCCCGATGCTGGGCGGCGGCTCGCTGATGGCCGCCGATTTCATCGAGGCGGCGGGTCCCTCCGTCGTGGGCTACAAGATCGCCTATCCCGACATCTCGCCGGAATCGATGGGCAAGGGCTATCCCAAGTTCGTCGAGGAGTACAAGAAGATGTTCGGCGAGGCGCCGATCTCCGGCTATCACGCCAACGCCTATGACGCGGCGATGCTGGCGTTCAAGGCGATCGAGGCGGTGGCCAAGAAAGACGAGGCCGGCAATCTGTATATCGGCAAGAAGGCCCTGCACGACGCGGTGTTCGCCACCAAATTCGAGGGGGTGAGCGGCCCGATCGAATGCGACGCCTACGGCGAATGCGCCAAGTTCAAGCCGGCGGTGTTCGAATTCATCTCGGCCGATCCCAAGAGCTTCTCGGTCGGCACCAACCCCAAGAAGATCTACCCGTGACCCGCGCCGGTGCCCGGCCGGCCGCTGGCCGGGCACCGGGACGATCCGCCCCGACGGGACAGGGCAGGCCGACATCGCCGACCCGGCGGGCCGCGCGGTGAGCGGCGCCAGCGAGGCCGCGCCGGCGGACCGGCTGGCCGGGCTGTCGCGCTTCACCCTGGTCGATGCCGTGCTGTGGGGTCTGCGCATCCTGGTGCTGGCGGTGGTGGTGGGCGGCACCATCGGCACGCTGATCAAGGGCCGCTACGCCGCCGCCCAGTGGTTCGACTTCGTGCTGTTCGGCCTGACCATCGGCAGCATCTACGCGCAGATCGCGCTGGGCTACACGATGGTCTACGGCGTGCTGCGGCTGATCAACTTCGCCCATGGCGACATCGTGATGACCGGCGCGTTCGGCGGCTATTTCGTCGCCGGCGCGCTCGACCGGTCGGGCTGGCTGGAAACCCATCCGGTGCTGGCGATGATCGCGATCCTGGCGGTGGCGATGGCGACCTCCACCGCCATCGCGGTGCTGACCGAGCGCATCGCCTACCGCCCGTTCCGCCGCGTCGTGGGGCTCGCGCCGCTGATCTGCGCGATCGGGGTGTCGTTCTTCCTGGAACAGACCTTCCGCGGCGCCTTCGGATCGAGCGTGCGCTCCTACCCCGATCCGCTCTGGCAGCGCGCGACCTTCGACATCGCCGGTTTCCACGTGCCGCGGATCGACGTGATCGTGATCGGACTGGCGCTGTTCTTCATGGCGGTGCTGTACGTGATCGTGCAGCGCACCAAGATGGGCACGGCGATGCGCGCGGTGGCCGAGGACGGCGAGGCCGCGGCGCTGATGGGCATCGATGTCAACCGCGTGGTGGTGTTCACCTTCACCCTCGGCGGGGCGATGGCGGGCATTGCCGGCGTGTTCTACGCCTTCCTGTTCAAGCAGGTGTATTTCTTCATGGGGTTCACCCCGGGCATCAAGGCGTTCGGCGCCGCGGTGCTGGGCGGCATCGGCAGCATCCCCGGGGCGATGCTGGGCGGGTTCTTCCTGGGCCTCGTGGAATCGGTGGGCCCGGCCCTGTTCCTGGATGGCATCGGCATTCCCGCGCCCTACCAATTGCGCGACCTGATCGCCTTCACCCTGCTGATCATGGTGCTGATCTTCCGCCCGCAGGGTCTGCTGGGCGAGCGGCTGGCGAGGACGCGGGCATGAGCGCCCCGACGCCGTCCGCCCGCAAGACTGTCTCGCCACTGCGCCAGGCGGCCGTCACCGGGCTGATCTTCGGCGCGGTCGGCGTGCATCTGGCGGTGGTGGGCATCCTGATGATGTTCAACGGCCGCTGGATCGTGGTCGATACGCTCTCGCTCGCGCATGCCACGCTGATCGGTCTCGGGATCGGCGCCGGGGCGATGGCGGCCCGGCCCGCGCCCGCCGGATCGGCGCTGCTGCCCGGATCGGCGCTGCTGCGCGGCCTGCTCGCCGGCGCGGCCGCCGCCGCGGTGCTGGCGGCGCTCGCCCTTGCGATGTCGCTGGTCCGGCTGCAGGGCATCTTCACCGCCCCCACCCCTGCCCTTCTGCAACTGCTCAGCCTGCCACTGGGGCTGGCCGGCGGATTGGCGCTGCTGCTCGCCGGCC
>DAICZL010000546.1 GCA_027311165.1 bacterium | reverse complement strand
GCGTCAATCTCGACCACGTGTACGAGAACCAGCGCGACCCGGCCGCGGCGGCCGACGGCGACACCGCCCATGCCTATTGGCGCGACACCGATGCGCGGATTGAAGGCCCGGCGGTGGCGGAGTTGCAGAAGCTGTTCCTGGCCAACTGGGAACACGAGCATGGTCCCGCTTTGCCGCCGGGCGACTTCTTTCCAGCCCTTCCGGCCATGGGGTCCGAGACCGTGCGCATCATCGGCAGCGCGCCCAATCAGGACCAGCCGCTGTTCTACGCAGCGCTGTTGAATGCAGTGCATGGTGCGCGCCACGGCGTGAGCCTGGGCACCGGCTATTTCGTGCCGACTCACCAGGAGCGCGAGGAAATGCAGAACGCCAGCAAGCGCGGTATTTCCGTGCGGCTGGTGCTGCCATCGGTGAGCGATTCCGATGGGGCCCTGGCCGCCGGCCGCGCCTCCTACAGCGATCTGCTGGAAGCGGGCATCCGCATTTTCGAGGTGCACGGCATGGTGCTGCACTCGAAATTCGCCACGATCGACGGCGTGTGGACGGCTATCGGCTCGTCGAATTTCGACCGTCGCAGCGCGAATTTCAACAACGAGGTGGACGCCATCGTCTTCGGGCGGGAAACCGCCCAGGCTGCCGAGGCACTGTTCGACCGCGACATCGCCCGATCAGAGGCGATCGATCTGGCCCGCTGGCACAACCGCCCCTTCGACGAACGCAGCCAAGAGTTCTTTTCACGGTTTTGGGAATTTTTAATGTAGCGGCAGCGTTCCCGATTCAAAGAGTCGGGGCCATGTCGCCTCCCGTGTCCGCCGCCGCCCCGCCGTCGGGCTCTCCCCGGGGGTGGCAGCCAGCTATGGCCCGGCAGCGGCTGGCGGAGCCACCACGGTCACCTCGGCACCGTCCGTCAGGTGCGCGGCACCGGCGATCACGCCACGTTCCAAGTCGTGACCCCGGCCCGGCGGTGCGATGCCGCACGGCAGGTGTTGATCGCCTCATGCAGCGTGCTCGCGCAATCGTCTGCGCCAATGGAGCAACGTCCGGTCAGAGAGGCGAGGTCTGCGCTCCAGGGTGATGGGACTCATCCCGGATTTCCCGGATGAGTGCGACCGCCGGAGCGGGTGATGCTGTTCCATCATCAGCTTGGCACCGCCGAGCGGCACATCAGGGAGGGCAAGAACGCGATCGTGGGGACCCGGCTGTCCTGCCGCCGCTTCGCCGCCAATGCCGTGCGACTCCAACGGCACGGCCTGGCCTACGACCTCGCCAACTTCCTGCGCACCCTCACCTCGCCCGATCCGGTCAGCCATCGGTCGATGACCAGCTTGCGGGACCGGCTGGTGAAGATCGGCGCGAAGATCTTCAGGCACGGGCGATCGATCACGTGTCAGATGGCCGAGGTCATGGTCTCGCGCGGATGGTGTTCCAGCCTATCCTCGACGCCAACACGGCGCTGCCTCCGCTGCCGCCGGCGCGATGCCGAGCGCCGCAGTCACTGCCTGCGTCGACTGTCGGCAGGGGAACTGCGGTGATCTGTCGCTCGACCAGGCAGAACCCTCCGGCCGGACGGCGATCACTGACCGGTGGCTGGCCGCTTGCGCCCTCCCGGCACTTTCGCCGTTGCCAAGGCCGTCAGACTGCAGGTAGGTTAAAATGCCGATGATCAGATGGGCCGGATTTCTAGGAAAATTCGGGTCGAACAGTGCGACGTTGACCACACCTGTCGCACGGAGTTGTAATCGATGCGGGTCCCGTCTCGGCTGATCCAGTTCCTTGCCGGCTGCGTGATCGCCGCGTCGCCTGCGGTGGTGTTTGCCGACCAGCCGCAGCCCGATCTCGTCAAGCGCGGCGAGTATCTGGCGCGGGTCGGGGATTGCTTCAGCTGTCACACCAAGGAAGGCGGTCCAGCGCTGGCCGGCGGACGGCAGGTGGAGACGCCGTTCGGCACGATCAGCTCGCCGAACATCACGCCGGACAAGGACACCGGCATCGGCAACTGGAGCGACGACCAGTTCTACCGGATCATGCACGACGGCCTCGATGACAGGGGCGAGTACGTCTACCCGGTGATGCCGTACGACCACTACACGAAGGTGACGCGCGAGGACGTTCTTGCGATCAAGGCCTTCCTGTTCAGCCAGCCGGCGGTGCATGCGCCGCAGCCGCCCAGCCACCTCAGCTTCCCGTTCAACATCCGCGCCTCGCTCGGCGTCTGGCGCGCGCTGTTCTTCAAGCCGGGCGAGTTCCAACCCGATCCGCAAGCCTCCGCCGAGGTGAACCGGGGCGCCTACCTGGTGGAGGGCCTCGGCCATTGCGGCGCCTGCCATACGCCACGGAACATCCTGAGCGGCAGCGAGCACAGCAAGCAGTTCGCCGGCGGCGAGATCTCCGGGCAGGGCTGGTTCGCGCCCAACATCAGCTCCGACATCCGCGAGGGCATCGGCAGCTGGAGCGATCAGCAGATCACCGACTATCTCAGGTCGGGCGTCGCGCCGGGCAAGGCGGTGGTCGCCGGTCCGATGGCCGAAGTGGTGCATACCAGCCTGCAATACCTCAACGACGACGACGTCCACGCGATGGCCGCCTACCTCAAGGCCACTCCGGCGAAGGAGAGTTTCACCGAGAAGCGGCTGACCGACCCGCCGGGTGCGGTCGCCTACCTGACCCACTGCGCCTCCTGCCATCAGCAAGACGGCAAAGGCCTCGGGGGCGCGGTGCCGCCGCTGGCGGGCAACGGCGCGGTGATGGCGGGCGGCCCGCAGGACGTGATCCGCACCATCCTGGGCGGGATGCCGGCCCAGGGCTCCTACGGACCGATGCCGGGCTTTTCCACGTCGCTGACGAGCGGGCAGATCGCGGAAATCGCGAACTACGTTCGTTCGGCCTGGTCCAACGCCGCCCCGGCGACCGCCACCGTCACGATGGTGGACGACCTGGCGAAGCGGACGCCGACGATGATTTCGGGCACCGCCGGCTGCGCCCCGATCGGGCCGCAGCAGGTCGCCGATGCCATCAGCAAAGATGGCGTCAGCGGGATATTGGACGAGATCACGCCGTCGAACATGCTGACCAAGATCGATGAAATCGTCGGCAAGCTGAAGGACCCCAGGCTCGACGCGCCGCAGGCGGACGTGGTCAACGGTCTGACCGCGGCATATTGCGCGGTGGTGCGCACGGCGAACGGCATGCCGCAGCAGGAGCAGCTGCGCCAGCTGCAGCGCTTCGCGGCGCTCCTCTACAGCCAGCTCGCCGGCAAGCCGGAGACAAGTCCGACCGAACACACCGGCCAGCCGGCGCCCAGGCAGCAACAGAACTGATCTGTTGGATGCGCCGGGAGCATCGCCGGAGCGGGAGGGGCCGCTGGCGCTGACCCGCAGCGGCCTGCCCGAGGCGCCGTGGCTCCGGCTGCCCGACAGCTTCGGCGACAGCCTCGGCTTCCCGATCGTCATCCCGGGCCGGCGGCAATCGTGCACCGAAACCGCGGTCACCGCATTGCTCCTGCCCAGCGCCCGCTCGGCGCGGCCGAGGGTCGTCCAGGGCGGGTGTGGCCCGGCTGAAATCGCGTGAACCGGCTTCGACAGCCAGAGTCTACGCAAAATCGATCCCAGGCGACATCCGCCAGCCTACCGCGCACCATGCGGGCTACGGACCCACCACCGTCACCGTCGCGGTGCGCCCGGCGATCAGGCGCAGCCCCGCCGGCACCGGATCCAGGGCCACCCGCACCGGAATGCGCTGGGCAAGCCGCACCCAGGTGAAACTCGGGTTGACGTTCGGCAGCAGATTGGCCGCGACGCTGCGCTGCGGATCGATCACGCCGCCGGCAAAACCCACCACATGCCCGGTCATCAGACTGGCACTGCCCATCAGCCGCACCGCCACCCGGTCGCCGACATGGATGCGCGGCAGCTTGGTCTCCTCGAAATAGCCCTCGACGAAGAACGAATCGGTATCGACCAGGGCGGCCACCGCCTGCCCCCGGTTCACGAAGTCTCCCGGCCGCAGGTTGAAACTGGTCAGGATGCCGTTCACCGAGGCGCGGACCTGCGAACGGTCGAGATTGAGCTGCGCGGTATCGCGGGCGGCGAGCGCCCGGCGATAGCCGGACTGGGCCTCGGCGGCCCGGGCGGCGCGCTGCTGCTGGGATTCGACCGAGACCGAAAGATTGTTCAGCTCGAGCTGGCGGCGCATCTCGCGATCGGCCTCCTCCGCCGCCGCCAGCAGGGTCTCGGCCGTCTGGGTGGCCTCGCGCAGCGCGAGCTCGAAACGCACCGGATCGATGCGGAACAGCACATCGCCCACCCGCACCGCCTGGGTGTCATGCACCAGCACCTCGCTCACCAGGCCCGAGACATCGGGCGCGACCCCCACCACATCGGCGCGCACGGTGCCGTCGCGGGTCCAGGGATCCTCGACGTAATAGACCCAGAGCCGCCAGCCGAGCAGCCCGGCCAGCAGC
>DAICZL010000536.1 GCA_027311165.1 bacterium | reverse complement strand
GGCGGGACGGAGCAGCGCTTCCGGCTGCTGGGCGCGCTGATGGAGGTCAATTCCCGCCATCTCTCTGGCGAGGCGCGCAGGGCCGGCGCCGAGATCAGCCTGCAGCGGGCACTCGAGGATGAAGCGGGCGCGGCGTCGGCCACGCAGCCTGCGGGTGAGGCGGCGACCCTGCCGGCGGCCGAGCATGGGCGGCGGGTCGCGGCGCTGCGCCGGGCGCTGGAGACGGTGGAGGGCGAGCTGCGCGCGCTGGCCTGCGAGCGGGAGCGGCTGGCGGGCGAACTCGCGGCGCTGGATGCCGCGGGGGACGGACGATGAGCGCAACCGCCGCCCGCGCAGTGCCGCCGCCGCTGCTGATCGACCTGCTGGGCGCCCGCCACGAGCTGGGCGCGCCGGTGCTGGGGGTGGCCTGGGCCGGAGACTCCGCAGGCTTCGGGCTCGGTGACGGCAGCCTGGCGCTGGCGGCTTCCGGCTGGCCCGGCGCGCCGGAACTGCGGCCGCGCCCGACCGGCAATCTGGAACTGGTGCCTGCGAGCGCGCCGCCGCCGGAGCCCCGACGCCACCCGATGCATCGTGGCGCCTGCCTCTCGGTCGTCGCCGATCCGGCGCCCGACCTGCTGAGCGGCGGCCTGCTGAGCGGCGGTGATGACGGGCGCCTGCTGCGCCTGGATGCGGCCGGGGCGGTGAGCGAGATCGCGGCCTTCGATGGCGGCTGGGCCGATCCGGTGGCCGCCGGGCGGGGCGGGCGGCGCGCCTGCGCCGTCGGGCGCCACCTGCATCTGTTCGGTCCGGCGCCGCGGCGCTTCGAGGCGGCGGGCAGGATCGTGGCGCTGGCCTTCGATCCCTCCACGCTGCATCTGGCGATCGCGCATGGCGCCGGGGTGAGTGTGCTGACCGAAGGGGTGGCCGCGCCGCGGATGCTGGAGGACCAGGCCGGCGCCCGGGCGCTGTGCTGGACCGATGATGGCGACCGTCTGGCGGTCGCGCTGGCCGGGGACGGGCTGTGGCTCTGGCAGGTCGCGACGGGTCGCCGCGAGCGCCTGGCCGATGGGGAAGCCGCCACGGCGCTGGCCTTCGCCGGCGCGGGGGAATGCCTGGCCGCGGTCTGCGCCGGGCGGCTGGTCTGTTGGACCGGCACGCCGCCTGCGGCGCAGGCGCTCGGCCCGGCCGCGCAGGTCAGCCGCATCGCCGGCCATCCGAGGCTCGCGCTGTTCGCCGCCGGCTACGCCAATGGCGCGGTGCTGCTGTGCCGGCCCGGGCTGTCCGATGTGCTGTTCGTGCGCGGTGCCGGCGGCGGCGCGGTCACCGCGCTCGGCTTTCACCCCGACGGCACCAGGCTCGCGATCGGCACCGATGACGGCGAGGCGGCGATCGTGATGCTGCCGGACGGCTTGTTCCGCTTCCAGGCGCAGATGCCGCCTGCGGCCCGGAGGACGGCATGACCAGCGAAACGGAGATCTCCAAGGACCGGTTCTTTGCGCGCGTCGGCGAACTGGCCGAGGAGATGATCGCGGCGCACGGCAAGGAATTCACGATGGGCGTGCTGGTGCTGGCGGCGCGGTTCATCGCCGAGGGCAAGAAGCTCGGCCAGGCTCCCGACGGGAACCCGGGACAGTGATCGTGTCCCTGGCACAGCGTGGCGCCCCTGTCGCAGAACGCTACAGTATGCGCGACACAGTGTCTCATCCTGCATCGGCTGGCGTATTGTGCTGCGTTGCAGCAACTGTAGTGCCCCGTTGCTGCATCAGCCGCTTCCGGGACTTCCCTGCCTCCCGCCTGCTGTGCAGCGAGTGGCACGCATATTGCGAAGTTACCCCTCAAGTCAATCGTGGACGGTGCCGCGAGGCATCGGGCCGGAAGGATTGGCGTGGAGGAGGTCCTGATGCAGCACTTCATCGGCATCGGCATCGGCATCGGTCCGGCGTCCGGCGCGGTCTTGCGCCGCGTCTGCCCGTGCTCCCCCCGCGCGATCGCCAAGGCCCATCCGCGCCATTGACTGCCGGAGCGGGACGTCCGGCCTTGGGCCGGCGTGCCGCCAGCCAACCAGCGATCAAGAACAACCAGGAGAGTCCAAATGCCTGATGGTTTGACGCTCAACAAGATCATTGCGCAGAAGGGGATCAGCATCGGCGAAGCCGCCAAGCGGGTCGCCGATCTGGGCTGGACGCCGAGCTACGTCCAGGAAGCGATGACCTTCCCGACCGACTACAAGATCAAGAAGGCACCGCGCGATCCGATGAAGCAGGTGCTGCGGTCCTACTTCCCGATGCAGGAAGAGAAGGACAACCGCGTCTATGGCGCGCTCGACGCGGCGCTGCGCGGCGACATGTTCCGCAACGTCCAGCCACGCTGGGTCGAGTGGATGAAGCTGTTCCTGGCGATCATCCCGTTCCCCGAGATCTCGGCGGCGCGGTCGATGGCCATGGTCGCCCGCCTCGCCCCCGGCGAGGAACTGCGCACCGGCTTCGCGATGCAGATGGTCGATGAGTTCCGCCATTCCACGATTCAGATGAACCTGAAGAAGTGGTACATGGAGAACTACATCGATCCGGCCGGCTTCGACATCACCGAGGCCGCGTTCGGCCGCTGCTATGCGACCACGATCGGGCGGCAGTTCGCCGAAGGCTTCGTGACCGGCGATGCGATCACCTCGGCCAATGTCTATCTGACCGTGGTGGCCGAGACCGCGTTCACCAACACGCTGTTCGTGGCGATGCCTTCGGAAGCCGCGCGCAACGGCGATTACGCGCTGCCGACGGTGTTCCTGTCGGTGCAGTCAGATGAGAGCCGCCATATCGGCAACGGCCATTCGCTGCTGATGAGCCTGATCAACGATCCGGACAACCACCTGCTGCTCGAGCGCGATCTGCGCTACGCGTTCTGGCAGAACCACGCGATCGTGGATGCGGCGATCGGCACCTTCATCGAGTACGGCACGACCGACCGCGACAAGAAGAAGGAATCCTACGCCGAGCTGTGGCACCGCTGGATCTACGAGGACTACTACCGCACCTACATGCTGCCGCTCGAGAAATACGGCATCAAGATCCATCACGACGACGTTTCGGCCGCCTGGGACCGGATCGTGAAGAAGAACTACGTCCATGCAACGGCGCAGTTCTTCTCGGTCGGCTGGCCGGTGAATTTCTGGCGCATCGAAGCCCAGACCGAGAAGGACTTCGAGTGGTTCGAGCACAAGTACCCGGGCTGGTACGCCGAGTACGGCGACTACTGGAAGTGGTACAAGAAGCTCTCCGTGCCCGGCGAGACCAACATCCTGTTCAACACCGAGACGGGGTATGTCTATCCGCACCGGTGCTGGAGCTGCATGGTTCCCGCGCTGATCCGCGAGGATTTCTGCTACGACGAGGTCGACGGCAAGATTTACACCTACTGCTCCGAAGTCTGCCGCTGGACGCATAAGGTGGCGTTCGCGGCCGAGTACGAGGGCCGCCCGACCCCGGCGATGGGCCGGTTCAGCGGCCGGCGTGAGTGGGAGACCTGCTATGATGGCTGGGATCTCGCCGATGCCATCAAGGATCTGGGCTTCGTGCGCCCCGATGGCGAGACGCTGGTCCCGCAGCCGCATCTGATCTTCGACGACAGCAAGATGTGGAAGCTCGAGCATGTCCGCGGTCATACCCTGGGCAGCCCGCTGATCCACTTCCGCTCGCTGAGCCCGGAAGGCCGCGAACAGGCGGCTGCCGAATACCGCAAGGGCTTCAAGATCAATCCGTGCCCGTGATCTGACGTGACGTGACGGCGGGGGCCGGCCGCGTGCCGGCCCCTTGCGTCCGCGGCCGCCTGGCCGCGGCCATATTCGGGGAGAGGCTAGCGGCCATGGCTGATCAGACCTACACCGTGCGGTTCGAGCAGGTCGGCGTCGAGATGGAGGTCAACGAGGGCGAGACGGTGCTGGACGCCGCTTTCCGCCAGGGCATCTCGGTCATGCATGGCTGCAAGGAAGGTCAGTGCAGCAGCTGCAAGTCCCGCCTGATCGAGGGTGACATCGAGCTGCTGAAATATTCGACCTTCGCGCTGCCCGATTACGAGCGCGATACCGACCATATCCTGCTGTGCAGGACCCACGCATTCAGCGATCTGACCATCGAGCTGCTGAACTACGACGAGGACCTGATGCGCCGGTCGATCCCGGTGAAGGACTACCAGGCCCGCCTGACGCGGATCGAGGCGCTGACCCATGACATCCGCCTGCTCGAAATCGAGCTCGACGCGAAGCTGCGCTTCTGGGCCGGCCAGTATGTCGATCTGACGATCCCGGGAACCGGCATCACCCGCGCTTTCTCGATGGCCAATCCGCCCGAGAACGGCTCGACGCTGCAATTCATCATCAAGCGCTATCCGCAGGGCGCGTTCTCCGCCCAGCTCGATGGCGGGCTGCAGCCTGGCCAGGCGCTCACCGCCAAGGGGCCCTATGGCACGTGCTTCCGCCGCGAGGGTCGCGAGGGGCCGATGCTGCTGGTGGGGGGCGGTTCGGGCAAGTCGCCGCTCTGGTCGATCCTGCAGGATCATCTGGCCAGCGGCGAGCAGCGAAAGGTGCTGTTCTTCTACGGCGCGCGCACCCGCCAGGATCTTTTCCTGCTCGACGAATTCGCAGCGATCGCGGCGCGGCTGCCGGATTTCCGCTTCATCCCGGCGCTGTCGCATGCCGAGGAGGGCGATGGCTGGACCGGTGAGCGGGGCTTCATCCACGAGGTTCTGGCGCGCGTGCTGCGCGAGGCGGAACTCGAGGGCGAGATCGACGCCTATTCCTGCGGACCCACGGCGATGATCGACGCGGTGCTGCCGGTGCTGCAGATGGCCGGGGTGGAGCCCGACCGGATCTACTTCGACAAGTTCACGCCGGCGGTGCGCTAACGCCCGGCGGCTCTGGGTCGGATCACCCACCAAACAACGAACAGGGAGGCTTGACGATGAGTGCTACGGGAGAGCAGGCGCCAGCGGTCCATTCCGGCGCCGCGGGGGCCGCGCAGTTCGCCGGCTGGGACAGCCGCAAGTTCAATTATTTCGAGCCCAAGGGCCGCAAGGCAAGCCATTACGAGGACATGACGGTCGACGTCCAGCCTGATCCCAAGCGGTATCTGCTGCAGGACTGGATCATCTCCTTCGCCGACGGCACGCCGACCTATTCCGAGAGCTGGACCAAGGCCAAGAGCAGCGACTGGCATCGCTTCCGCGCGGTCGATCAGGAATGGGAGCGGACCCACTACCAGCGCCAGTCCACCATCGTCGGCATGCTGAACAATGTCGTCGAGAACGGCCGTCGCTCCGGTGCGCCCAAGCGCTTCGATCGCGCCTGGATCAAGGTGCTGGCCGATCACCTGGGGGCGTTCAAGCATGCCGAGTTCGGCCTGGGCGTCGCGACCATGCAGGCCCAGCGCTATGGCTACAGCCAGATGATCAACAACGCGATTCTGACCAACTCCTCCTACAAGCTGCGGTTCGCCCAGGATCTCACGCTGTATCTCAGCGAGATCGGGCTCGACATCGAGGGCATCGACCAGGCCGCGGGCAAGCAGCATTGGCTCGAGGATCCGATCTGGCAGGGCACCCGCCATGCGGTCGAGGCGATCATGGGAGCGGATGACTATCTGGAACAATATTTCGCGACCAACGTGATCTTCGAGCCGCTGGTGGCCGAGCTGTTCCGCAGCGGCTTCATCATGCAGATGGCCGCGGCACAGAACGACTTCATGACGCCGGCGGTGGTGTCTTCGGCCGAGGGCGATTTCGAGCGTAACCTCGCCAATGCGGTCGAGCTGTTCCACACGCTGGCCATCGACGAAAAATACGGCGACCATAATCGCGGCCTGATGCAGGCCTGGGCCGGCCGGCACGGCAAGTTCGCCCTCGATGCCGCGCATCAGCTGCAGCCGATCTGGTCGCAGCCGCGGGTCAAGGTCGCCCAGTTCAACGACGCGCTGGAAGCGGCCAAGAACCGTGTGCGCGCCATCGCCTCCGAGATCGGTTTCGACGTGCGCGCAGCGATCGGCGGCTGATCCCCATACCGCAGCGACAGGAAGCAGGCCCATGACCGAGTATCACCACGACAACATCTTCAAGCCGATGACGGAAGTGAAGTTCGAAGACACCGTCTCGTTCCAGTGCGGCATCACCTTCAACGACAGCGTCGAGTCGCGCACGATCGCCGAGGTGATGGAGCAGAAGCCCGGCATCACCGTGACCTATATGCCGGCGATGATCCGCATCGACGGTGAAGGCAAGATCGCCTTCAAGATGGACGAGATCAGCGAGGCGCTCGGCCGCGAGATGACGCCGTACCTGTTCGAGATCTCCACCTCGACCCATTACGGCCGCATGGTGATGGTGGACGACAACACCGTGACCGTGTTCGGGGACATGAACGAGGCGATGCAGTACATCAAATACGATTGATCCCGCCGCCTTCATCCCCAAACGTCCAGGGAGAGAACCATGTACAAGACCAAGGACGGCGAAGAGATCTTCGTCATCGACGGCCATACCCACAACTGGGATGGCAGCAAGGCCAATATCAAGAACGTGCATGGCCAGCAGTTCATCGACTGCTTCTATGCCTACCATTCGGCGCTCAGCCCGAAAGAACACGTCTGGCCCAAGGAGAAGTTCGACAAATACGGCGCGGAGACGATGTACCACGACCTGTTCGTCGACGGCTACGACGACATGGCCATTCTGCAATGCACCTACCTGACGGATTTCTACACCAACGGCTTCAACACCATCGAGCAGAACGCGGTGGTGGCCGAACGCCATCCCGAGCGCTTCATCCTCAACGGCGCCTTCGATCCTCGTGACGAGCAGAAGGGCCTCGATGCGCTCGATGCGATGGCGGCGAAATACAAGCTGCGCGGCGTCAAGCTCTACACCGCGGAGTGGAAGGGATCGAGCCGCGGCTACAAGCTGACGGATCCGTGGGCGATGAAATATCTCGAGCGCTGCGAAAAGCTCGGCATCAAGAACATCCACATCCACAAGGGCCCGACCATCATCCCGCTCGACCGCGATGCGTTCGATGTGGCCGATGTCGATCATGTCGCGACCGACTTCCAGGGACTGAACTTCATCGTCGAACATTGCGGCCTGCCGCGGCTCGATGATTTCTGCTGGATCGCGGTGCAGGAAACCAACGTGTTCGGCGGGCTGGCGGTGGCGCTGCCGTTCATCCACTCGCGGCCGGACTACTTCACCACGGTGATCTCCGAGCTGCTGTTCTGGCTCGGCGAGGACAAGCTGCTGTTCGGCAGCGACTACGGCATCTGGACGCCGCGCTGGCTGGTCGACAAGTTCATGGCCTTCGAACTGCCCGAGCAGGTGAAGAAGGACAAGGGGGTCGATCTGACGATGACGGCCAAGCGCAAGATCCTGGGGCTGAACGCGGCGCGGCTCTACGGCGTCGATGTCGAATCGCAGAAGGCGAAGATCGCCGCTGCGCGGCCCAAGGTCGCGGCGTGAGCCTGGCCACCGGGGCGGCGGACGGGCGGGAGGCGGAAATCCGCCTCCTGCTCGGCCGCGTCACCGATCCCGAACTCGACGAGCCGGTGACCGAACTCGGCTTCATCACCGGCATCGAGATCGACGATGCGGGCGGCGTGCGCGTGGGCTTCCGCCTGCCGACCTATTGGTGCGCTGCGAATTTCGCCTTCATGATGGCCGACGACATGCGCCGCGAGATCGCCGCGCTGCCCTGGGTGCGCCGGGTCGAGATCGAGCTCGGCGAGCACATGTATGCCGAGACCATCAATCGCGGCATTGTCGAGGGGCTGGGCTTTCAGCAGACCTTCGGGGAGGACGCCTCAGCCGATCTCGACGCGCTGCGGCGGAACTTTCTGGTCAAGGCGTTCCAGCGGCGGCAGGAGGCGTTGCTCACCCATCTGCTCGCGACCGGGTGGAGCGACGGGTTTCTGGTCGGGCTCAGCCTCGAGGGGCTGCGGGGACTGGCGCTCGATGCCGAGGGGTCCGAAAAGCGCGAACGCTATCTCGCCCGGCGCGATGTCGCAGGCGCCGCCGGGCCCGAGGCGGCGGCCTTCGTCGATGCGGATGCAAGGCCGCTCGCGGCCGCCGCCCTGCCCGAGCATCTGCGCGCGCTGCGTCGGATCGGCGTCAACATGGACTTCAACGGCGCGCTCTGCCGGGGATTGCTGGCGTCCCGCTTCAACGAGGCCGCGCCCCGTCCGCCGGGCGCGGAGCCGGGCCTCGTGGATTTTCTCCGCGCGGTGCCGGCGGCGGGGCGGGGCGCCGGCGGCTGAGGAATGGCGACGGCCCGGCCC
>DAICZL010000533.1 GCA_027311165.1 bacterium | reverse complement strand
CGGGCGGCCGACTGGCGTGCGCTCGATCTGCGGACCCTGTCGGGGCGGATCGAGGTGGACGGGGCGCTGCGCGGCGAGGGCCTGGGCGGGGATCTGCTGGGCGACCCGATGGCGGCGCTGGCCTGGCTCGCCGGCTCGGCGGTGGCAGCGGCATTCGGCGGATTGCGCGCCGGGCAGGTGGTGATGCTGGGCAGCGTCACCCCGCCGATCTGGCTGGAGCAGGCCGGCGAGGTGCGGGTGCGCTTCCCGCCTCTGGCCGAGGTGTCGGTGCGGCTGGAGTAAGCCGGGCGATCTTCCTCAATGTCCCGCCGGCGCCGCCTCCACGGTGGTGCGCAGCGGCACGTCGCGCATGCCCAGCGCCACCCCGACAGCGGCGGCCATCACCGCCGCGCAGGCCAGAAAGCCGATGCGGAACCCGTCCACCAGCCCGGCCCGCAGCACCAGCTGCGCGGCCGGTGCCAGCCCATCCAGCACCGCGCCGCCGCGCAAGGCGGCCAGATCGACCGGCACCGCGAGACCGAGCGCCGCCGCGGCATGGCCGAAGCGGGCGGCCAGCAGCGAGCCCACCAGGGTACTGCCGAATGCCCCGCCCATCGAGCGCAGCAGCAGCAGCCCGCCGGTCGCGATGCCGACATCGTCACGATCGGCGGCGTTCTGCACGATCACCAGGCTGGCCGGCATGATCGTGCCGAGCCCGAAGCCGAGCGGCAGGGTGGCCGCCACCTCGACCAGCCGCGCCCCGCCGGCGGCCAGCAGCGCGAGCAGCAGGAACCCGGCGCTGCAGATGCAGAGCCCGGCCACCAGGATCGCCTTGGTGCGGCCCAGCCGGCGGGCCAGCTGGCCGGAGGTGAAGGCGCCGACGCAGGTCATGCCCAGGAACGGCGCGATCAGCGCGCCCGAGACGGCGGCATCCGCGCCGCCCTGCAGCTGAAAGAACAACGGCAGCAGGAAGGTCGCGCCGAACAGGCCGAGCGAGGCGCAGAACGCCACCGCCACGCCACGCACGAACACCGGGTTGCCGAACAGCCGCGGCGGCAGCAGCGGCTCGGCCACCTGGCGCTCGTGCCGGGCGAGCCAGAGCAGCAGCAGCAGGGTGAGCCCGGCCAGCGACAGCGCGACCGGCGAGGTCCAGGCGAGATCGGATCCGCCGCGGCTCAGCAGCACCAGGGACGCGGTGACCGCGCCGGTCAGCAGCGCCGCCCCCAGCCAGTCGATCCGCACATGCCGGGGCCGCACCGGCAGGATGCGCAGCGCCCGGTCGCAGAGCAGCATGGCCAGCAGCCCGATCGGCAGGTTGATCCAGAAGATCCAGCGCCAGGACCACTGGTCGGTGACCCAGCCGCCCAGCACCGGCCCGGCGATCGAGGCCACCGCCCAGACGCCCGCCATATAGCCCTGATAGCGCCCCCGCTCCCGCGGGGAGACGACGTCCGCGATCGCGGTCTGCGCCATCGCCATCAGCCCGGCCCCGCCCAGGCCCTGCAGCGCCCGCGCCGCCACCAGCTGCGCCAGGCTGGTCGAGGCGGCGCAGAGCCCGGAGGCCAGGATGAACAGCGCCAGCGCCGGCAGCAGCAGCTTGCGCCGGCCATAGATGTCACTGAGCTTGCCATAGAGCGGGGTGGCCGCCGTCGCGGTCAGCAGATAGGCCGACACGATCCAGGCGAGATGGCCAAACCCTTTCAGATCGGCGGCGATCGCCGGCACCGCGGGCACCACCACGGTCTGGTCGATGGCGGCGAGCAGGATGCACAGCAGGATGCCCAGAACCACCGCCCGCGCCTCGCGGTGCGAGAAGTTGGGCATGACATCATCGATATCCTGGACAGTCTCGGGGCCGGCATCCATCGAAGCGTTGGGTCTCCCGCG
>DAICZL010000519.1 GCA_027311165.1 bacterium | reverse complement strand
AATGGCCGGAGGCCAGGGGAAGAAAGTCGCGCCGCCGCCGTTGCGGCTCAGGCGATCGAGGCGAAGCTGTCCTTCGGCCAGATCAAGCCATTGAGAGGCCGCGTGGCCGCGCGCCGAACAGCTTGCATGGGAGAAGACGTGGCCGGCGTTGGTTGCCGCGCAAGAGGCCCGGCGTTCCAGGCGGGAAGGAAGAAGCCGTGGCGCGCAGATCGGACAGGCTGCAACCCACCAGAACCGCGGCGCTTGCGACGCCCCAGTTCATCGATCCTGCGGACGGGTGAGATTGGAGCCGACCTCTCGAAGCCGTGCGAGGGCCGCCTCACTGCCGGGTCAGGCTGCCGTCCTGGCCACCCGCCGATTCCAGCCCGACCGCCGACGACGCTGGCGATCACCCCTGTCTGGCAGCACCTGCCAGCCGATGGGTAGCCGGACCTCCTGCAATGTGCCGCCCCTCCTCGGGTGGGACGAACAGCGCCATCCGTGCCCAGGCCGTGCCACCGACCGCGACCGCACCAATGACTGCGAAGGCCACGCGCCAGGCTCCAGACGAAATGCCCATCTGGGCGAAATAGAGCGTTCCATTGTAGCCGGCGATTGCCGCCGGCACCGCATAGAGCAGCCCGATCGCCGCGCGGATCAGCGGTGATCGCACTGTGGCAAAGGCAACTTGTCCGATCGTCAAAGTGACGCCACCGGCGATGATTGCGACGATGATCGCGCCGGCTATGCCGGCACCGCTGTGATAGGCGGCCAAGCCTGCGCTCAGGCCGGCAAAGAATGGGAGCGCGTAAACGGCGAGGGTGAACAGCACCCAGCAGAAGAAGCCGATGCCGAAGACGCTGAGGACGAGTCCGATGATGAGCATGGTGGATATCTCCGTGACAAAAAGGCCAAGGGTTGCGCCTTCCACCACCACCACGGCGCGGGGTTGAATATAGCCGAAGGCAATGGAGGGCGGCAGCGGAAAATCGATTGTGGATTCCCGTCGCCGCCGGATGTGATCGGCGCCCTTTCAGGTCTGAAAGGGATCGAATTCATGGATGATGGTGGCGGGGTCGCCGTCATATTCGGCAGAGGGCATGACGCCGTATTCGCCGTTTCCGGCGTGAAAGACGGTGATGCAGACCATCAAGGTGGTGGCGAGATTCCAGCCGCGGGCATGAGCGATCGAAAGGGCTTGCGACATCGTTCCGGCTCCTGTCTTGGAGGCGGGGACCATCCCCGCGCGACAGGCGCCCGATGTGTTCGGCCCAGGGCCGCAATCACCGCGCAGGCGAAGCCGGAGAGGCCGCACGCGCGCGTAGCGGACCCTTCACGGGTTGATGGCGTCAGGCCCTGGGCCGGACCAAGGATCAGCGCCGATGGGAGCGGGGTGGTTCTGGCAGCATCAGGATCGGCAAACAGCATCAAGCACGTACTTCTTGACGCCTAAAAAGTTAGGCGGTACAAATAACGCATGGCCATCCGAGCGACCCCCAGAAGGCAAACATCCAGAGTTGCGGCAGGCGCGCCGACGGTTGTGCAAGCGGTTGCACGTGAGTTGCACGGTCAGACGAGGGGGTCCCTGACACGACTGAGCCGTCTCACTGGCATCTCTTTGGATTCGCTGCGGGTTGCTAAGCGGCCTCCTGGAACAGTTGGTGCTCGGCCGTTAGCCGTGCCTCGTGCCCGACTTCTTGCATTGATGGTGGCCGCTCACCGATCAGGCAGGTTGCGTAGTTTGCTTGATGAGGCGGAGGCGATTGAAGCCGCGTGGCGCACTGAATTCCCCGGCGGTCTTTCCGATGATTGATCGGGGCCATACCAACGACATCGACCTTACAGGAGACCAAATTGACCGAACGCAATCCATCCTCGACCAGTCGCGGAACGCCACGCGACTATGTCATCGAAACCAATAGGACGCGGCACCGGCGTTCTGCGCGGGCGGTGGCCGCATACATCAATCGTTGGGCTGATGACGACGTGGCCGAAGTCGTTCCGCATAAGACAACTATCCGGGTTCGTGGAATAAGGCTGCGCGATTTGGCGACTATTCTGCGCGATCTTTTGGAACCACGTATCGGGTCAGCAATCATCGCGCGAGCGACTGGCTTCACTGCGGCGGTTTGGTTGCTGTCGTTGCGAGGCAACCGGCTACTCACTCGCGTTGCTTGAAGCCGCTTCTGGAGAAGGCGGCGCTCACGCGCCGCTGTTCCCGAATTTCCAGACTGGGATGCCGAGCTTCTTGGCCTTGTCGGCCAAGTTGTCCTGAATGCCGGTGCCGGGAAACACCATGACCCCGATCGGCAGCACTTCCAGCATCGCGTCGTTGCGTTTGAACGGCGCGGCCTTGGCGTGCCTGGTCCAGTCGGGCTTGAAGGCGATTTGTGGCACCTTGCGGTGGTCGGCCCATTTGGCAGCGATGCGCTCGGCGCCCTTCGGTGAGCCGCCGTGCAGCAACACCATGTCGGGGTGCTTGGCGTGGACCCGGTCGAGCTTGTCCCAGATCAGGCGATGGTCGTTGAAGTCGAGGCCGCCGGTGACGGCGATCTTCGGGCCGGCCGGCACCAGCACCTCGGTCTCGGCCCGGCGCTTTGCGGCGAGGAAGTCGCGGCTGTCGATCATGGCCGAGGTCAGCGTGCGGTGGTTGACCATCGATCCTGCGCGCGGCCGCCAGGCGGAGTGTGTGTGGCGCTCGAACTGGTCGGCGGCCTGGTCGCGGAAGAATTCCATGCTGTCGCGCCGTTCGATCAGCGTCTGCCCTTCCAATGTCAGGCGTTCCAGCTCGACCGAGCGGATTTCCGAGCCATCCTGTTCTCGCTGGCTGCGTTTCTGCGCCTGCTCATTGTCGTCGAGTTCGCGTTCGATCCGGCCGATGGCGCGGTGGAAGAGATTGACCGTCGACCACAGCAGGTCTTCGAGATCGGGTTCGAGGCGTGTGTCACCCAGCGCTACCGCCAGCGCGTCGAAGATGTCGGCCACCGCGCCGGCGACGATCTGTGCGTCGGGCATTGGTCTCGGGTCGGGTTCGTCCTGGAACGGGCGGTAGCCGTAAAGCTGGAGTTCGGTGAGGACCTGATCGGTCGGGGAAGAGGTGTGCGGTGGCTCGAAGCTGGTGTCGTCGTATTCGGTCGTCATGGGATGCTGCCCTTCGTCGGATCGACCGCGCCCATCGCGGCCTTCATGGCTACGAAGGCGGCGGGCGGACCGGACTTGCACCCGCAGCGAAGCGGAGGGCCGAAGCACAGCGGAGGATGGCGGATGCCGGCTATTTTGCTTCGCGATGCAAAGGCGGCCCCTCTTGGGCCGCCGGCGGAAAATAGCCGGCCATCCGCCATTGCTTGTCCGGGCCGCTTGCTGCCCGATCGCCCTCTCAGAAGGCCGTGGGCGCGGTCCTCTCCGACGATTGGCTGGCGGCTACCCTGCGACCGGATGCGACAGAACGCCGGCGCCGCCGCACAACCCAGCCGCCGTGCCGGAAGACTCCGACGCAGTGAAGCGAAGGACGTCCTCCGGGACGATCTGCACCCTGATCGCTGCCCGTAGAGCATCGATTCCGAACGCGCGGAGATCCTCGTTGAAGTCGCCCAGCCGGGGTGACAGCGTGATCGCCTCGATCCCGGCCTCGCGGCTGCGGTCGATCAGGTTTGCCACCGCGCCATCGCCGGCCGGATCGTTGTCGCGGGCGATGTAGAGGCGGCGCAGCGTCCGGGGGAACAGGATGGCGGCCAGGTGTGCGGCCGAGAGCGCGGCTATCATTGGCATGGTCGGCATGACGCATCGAAGCGACAGAATGGTCTCGATGCCCTCGCCAGCCGCCATGACATCGTGCGCCATGCCGAACCGGACGGCATTGCCGAGGAGCTGGCCCATCGCCCGCCTCGGCGTGTCGATCGGCGCCTTGGCCCGCCCCGACGGGTCGAGCCAGGTGCGGGGCGCGCCGGTGATCGTGCCGGCGCGGTCGGTAACAGCGGCGATCATCGCCGGCCAGGTCTCGGCCGGCGAGTCCGGATCGGGCCGGTAGTAGCAGCGTGGATGGAAGCGGAGGTTTCCGGTTCCGTGCAAAGCCGTGATGCCGCGTCGGCGTAAGTACGTTTCTACGATTGTGCCCGAAATCGGCTGAGACATTGCGAAGAGCCGCTTTGCCGATTCCGGCGATCCTGCCGGCGCTGACGATGACGGTCGCCCATGGTCTGGTGCCGGCTCAGGTCGTGGCAGGCTCAGAAAGCGCCGTGCTTCATCGGCGACGCCGGAGAAATCGGCGAGGCCGCAGCTTTCGCGGATGATGTCGAGCAGATCGCCATGCTCGCCGGTTGCCCCGTCGGTCCATTTGCCAGCGGCGCCTTTGCCGGACTCCGGCCCTCGCAGCCGCACGAACAGGGATCGCCCTGGCGTGTTGCGGACATCGCCCACCAGCCAGTAGCGGCCTTCTCGTCGGCCGTTGGGGAGGTAGTGGCGGCACACCGCCTCGGCATCGCGCGCGAGACGGTGGGCCAGATCGGCGGCTTGATTGCGCATGGCTACGCGGCCGCCCGTTCGGCAATGCGCTCCAGCGGATAGCGCTCCAGCAATTTCGCCAGGATGGCTGGGCCGCTGGTGTCGGTCGGCACGAACATGCGCAGCTTCCAGGAGATGATCTCATGGAACAGGCCATAGGCGCGGAGCCGATCGCGCATCTGGTCGGTGAAGCCGGTCAGTTCGATGCGGTTGGTGCCCATGACGCGGACGCGACGAAGCTGAAGCCCCTCGGAGAGATCGAGGATCGTTTTGCCGTCCATCAGCGTGGTGAAGGCGTTGTCGGCCGATAAAGTCGGCGTGTCGACGTCGAGCGCAGTGGCGACCCAGGCGGGTGAGACGCGGCGCCCGATGATCCGCTCGCCAGCGTCGGTCTGTAGCCGATAGACCCGCGAGGATTCATTCGGCAGGCGCTTCCAGATCGGAAGCAGCAGGCCGGCAACGATGTGGATCTCGCTGTCCGTAAATTCCGGCACCTGCACGATTTCAGCCTCCCACGCCGGGGCAAAGCTTTCCCGGTCGGCCTCGCGCCACTGGGTCTGCGGCATCATCGCCAGCGGCAAGGCCGGATGTTCCATCGGCCGAATGAGCCGCACGCGGCGTTCGACCTCGCCATCGTCGAGCATCACGCTGGACGCCGGAACCTGCACGGCGGCGCGGCCCGACTGTGTGTTCATCAGCAGCACGGCACGCTTGTCGGTAAGCCGCTCCAGCGCCTGGTCCAGTGTACCCGGGCGATTGCGCTCCCGCTGCGTGATGGTCAGCAGCCGGGTTTCCGCGGATGTGCCGGGATGGGTGTAGATCGTCCGTCGACCCGTGACGATGAAGCTCTCGGCGGTCAGGGTTTCCAGCCCGATATCGTAAGTGCCGCTGGCCATCGCGCCTTCAATGCGAGCCGTGAGCAATTGCTCGAAGGCGGTAAACAGGATGTTTTGCAGATCGATGGTCAGTGCCAGCAGACGGTTGAGGAATGTCGTGATCGGCGGCAGCTCATCGCGGATGCCGTTGGCGTCCAGGAGCTTCAGCCCCGTCGCGTCCTCGAACTTTTGGAGGGTGCAGCCTTCGACCTTGCCCGCGACCAGCAGCAGATAGAGCTGGCGCAGTGCGTCGCGTGCATAGGGGCTTTCCAGATTGTCCTCGGGGCGGAACAGGCCCTGGCCGCCCGTCTGGCGCTGCCCCTTGGTGATGGCGCCCAACGTATCGAGCCGGCGGGCGATGGTGCTGAGGAAGCGCTTTTCGGCCTTGACGTTCGTGGCGATCGGCCGGAACAGGGGTGGTTGGGCCTGGTTGGTCCGGTTCGTCCGCCCCAGCCCCTGGATGGCGGCATCCGCCTTCCATCCGGCCTCCAGCAGATAATGCACGCGGAGACGGCGGTTCTTCGCTGAAAGTTCGGCGTGGTAGCTCCGGCCCGTGCCACCGGCATCGGAGAACACGAGGATGCGTTTGGCGTCGTCCATGAACGCCTGCGTCTCGCCGAGATTGGCGGAGGCGGCGCGGTTCTCGACGCCGAGGCGGTCGATGCCATCCGAGCCGGTCTTGCGGATGATTCGCCGCGAGCGGCCGGTTACCTCGGCCACCATGTCGGTGCCGAAGCGCTGAACGATCTGATCGAGCGCGCCATGCACCGGCGGCAGCGATGCCAGTTTCTCGATCAGCCGATCCCGGCGCGCGACGGCGTCGCGGCTCTGCACCGTCTGGCCGTCGCGATAAACCGGGCGCGAGCAGAGATTGCCCTCGCTGTCGGTGAACGGCTCGAAAAGCTGCGTCGGGAACGAGTGCGCCAAATAATCCAGAACGTACTCGCGCGGCGTGATGTCGACCTGGACATCGCCCCATTCCTCGGTGGGGATTTCCGCAAGTCGGCGCTCCATCAGCGCCTCGCCGGTCGAGACAATCTGGATGACCGCGGCATGGCCGGAAGCGAGGTCGCGATCGACCGCTTCGATCAGCGACGGCGTCTTCATCGCTGTGATCAGGTGATTGAAAAAGCGCTGCTTCGCGCTCTCGAATGCGGAGCGAGCAGCGGATTTTGCCTGGGCATTCAGCGTGCCGGTGTCACCCGTGACATTGGTCGCCTTCAGCGCCGCGTCGAGATTGTTGTGAATGATGCCGAAGGCGCCAGCGTAGGAATCGTAAATGCGGATTTGCTCGTCGGTGAGTTGGTGTTCGACCAGATCATATTCGACGCCCTCGTAGCTGAGCGACCGTGCTGCATAGAGGCCGAGCGCCCGGAGGTCGCGCGCCAGCACCTCCATCGCCGCGACGCCACCGGCCTCGATCGCCTCGACAAACTCGGCGCGCGTGGCGAACGGAAAATCCTCGCCGCCCCAGAGCCCAAGCCGCTGCGCATAGGCGAGATTGTGAACCGTGGTGGCGCCAGTCGCGGACACATAGACGATGCGCGCGTTCGGCAGTGCGTGTTGCAGGCGCAGGCCGGCGCGCCCTTGCTGCGAGGCGGCCTGGTCGCCGCGTTCGCCTTTATTGCCAGCGGCGTTCTGCATGGCATGGCTCTCGTCGAAGATGATGACCCCGTCGAAATCGGCGCCCAACCAATCGACGATCTGCCGCACGCGCGAAACCTTCGCGTCGCGCCCATCGCTGCGTAGCGTGGCGTAGGTCGTAAATAGGATGCCCTGATCCAGCCGGATCTGCGTGCCTTGGCGGAAGCGCGACAGCGGCGTGACCAGTAGCCGTTCCTGGCCGAGCGCGGACCAGTCGCGTTGCGCGTCCTCGATCAGCTTGTCCGATTTAGAGACCCAGACAGCGCGGCGGCGGCCCTTCAGCCAGTTGTCGAGCAGGATGCCGGCGACCTGGCGACCCTTGCCGGCGCCGGTGCCGTCGCCGAGAAACCAGCCTCGGCGGAATCGCACCGCATTTTCCGCGTCGTCGGCCGCGGCCGAAACGATATCGAAGGTCTCATCGACCTTCCACGATCCGGCGAGGTGACCGCAGTGGGCCTCGCCGGCATAGATGACGCTCTCAAGCTGGGCATCCGAGAGCAATCCGCCCGAGATGATCGCGGGCGGCAGATGGGGACGATAGGCGGGCTTCGGAGCAGCGACCGACGCCATCGCCACGGACTGCACCAGCTTGGTGGGATGCGCCTGAGAGTCGGGAATACGGATCGTCTGCAATCCGTATTCTTCATAAAGCGCCTCGGTGATGCGTCCGCTCTCGGCCGGCTGCCAATCCAAGGTCTCGTAGGCGAGTTCGATGGACTCGGCCGCGACTGCAACAGCCGGAAGGGACGATGGGCGGACGGTGGTGCCGCGCAACGTCCGAGGCATGACGTTACGGGACACAGCGGGAGCCACATCGGCGCAAGCGATCGGCTGCCGCGCCGGGACATGCCGCAGCACCCAGTCCAACAGCGTGACGGCGTCTGGCGCCATCCCCGGCAATGCTGGGAATTTGCATCGCTCGTCGGCGGGCTGCTTGTCGATCACGGTCAGGCGCGTGTCGATGGTCGTGCCGTGCTTGGCGTAGACCGCGCCATCGATGGCAGCCGAGAACACCACACGGCCGTGCTCCTGAAGCTGGATGAAAGCATCCGTCCAGGTCGGATTGTCCGGCGCGAAGTTTGCCCCGGTGATGGCGACCAGGCGGCCACCATCGACGAGGCGTGCCAGGGCCGAGCTGACGTGGCGGAGGGTGGTGTCGGCCATGCGGCGATCGACATGGGCCATCGCCGAGAATGGCGGGTTCATCAGCACCACGCTGGGGCTGACGCCGGCGCTAAGATGGTCATCGATCTGCGCCGCGTCGAAGCGGGTAACGGGGACGCCTGGAAAGAGGTGGGTCAACAACCCGGCACGGGTATCCGCCAGCTCGTTGAGCACGAGAGCGCCGCCCGCCAGCTCGGCGAGGATGGCGAGCAGGCCCGTCCCGGCCGATGGCTCCAGCACCAGGTCTGCCGGCGTGATCGCAGCGGCGGTGCTGGCCGCGAGACCGAGCATGATCGGCGTCGAGAATTGCTGGAGCGCCTGGCTCTCCTCGGAGCGGCGCGTATGCGTAGGCAGAAGTCCGCCGATCTTGGCCAGCATCGGCAGCATGGCGGCGGGCGACGCGCCCCTGGCGCGCATAGCCGGGCCGAATTTGCGCAGGAACAGAACCGTCGCCGCCTCACAGGAATCGTAGGCGGTCTTCCAGTCCCATGTTCCTTCCGCGTCGGAGCCGCCGAAGGCGTGCTCCATCGCGGCGCGTAATATGACCGCATCGATGCGGCAGCCGCGTTCGAGATCGGGGAGAAGCAGGCGCGCGGCTGCGGCGATGGCGGCGGCCGGCTCAGGGTTGGTCGGAGCGGCGGCGATCGGCGTCGCCGCGAGCGCGTTGCTGGCAAAACTTGGCATTCGGGAACCTCGGGAGAGCGGGAACGGATCCAACCGAGGGGCGCTCTCTCGACCCCAACCGGCTCAAACCCGTCCCGGCCGTCCTCTGACTCTGACAGGCGCCGGGTATGCCGGATGGCGTCACGCGCCCTTACGGCGATCCAGTGTGGTCAGTCCGCGCCACCATGTGATCCGCTCGTCGCGCGAGGCGTTGGCGAGCCACAGCAGCAAATCGCCATGACAGGCGAGCGGCGCGCAGAAGCAGACGAGATCGCAGCCACGCAACTCGTCGAGCGCCCGCAGAAGGTGATGCTGGTCGCGCAACCAGCTTTCGTGTTTCGCGATGATGATGGCGCGGTCGCCATCCGCGCCGATGCGGAACGGATTTCCCCATTTGCTGCCGCGGCCGATATAGACGGCTCCAGCCGGCACGACGGTTTTATGCTTGTTGAGAACCCTGCACATCGCTCGTCACCTCCTGATCTGCCTGTCGCGGCGGACTGGCGACCGGGCGCGGCAAGGCTTCGTGGGTCACGCATCGCAAGCCGGGCGATGCAGGAACGGCTTGTCCGTTGACCCGCGAAACGCCGCGCCCAGACAGGTCAGCCCGCGACAGGATCAGGTTGATGATCGCGGTGGCAGGGTCTCGGACGGCGGGATATAGGCGTCATAGGGGTTGCCGTCGGCCAGATGCCCAAATGGCGTGAACACATAATCGGCGCCGTCGCGGCCGACCGCACAAATGACGTATCGGGCCTCGCCGGTCATCGCGTCGGCGCATTCCATGAGCGCGAGATTGTTTTCCTCCGCAGCCCTCAACAAGGTCTGGAAATTCGCACGGGCATGATCGGGGATGCTCATCGCGCACCTCCTTTCCTGCGGGCGGGCGTCAGTGTGCGCGCCAGCCAGCCATTCGTATCGGTCCAGGCAACTGTCGTGCGCTTCGCAAGATCGAGGACATGCGCGCCACCCCCGAAGGCGTCGATCCGCGGGCGCGAGCAAGTATTTGCCCATTGGAAACCCCAGCGCCCGGTGAGCGCGAACGCCTCGGCGCAGCGCAGCACGAAATCGATCGCCTGCTGCGGATCGCCGGTAGCGTCGTCATGAAGCCAGAGTTTTGTTGCGCCAAGCTCCGGCTGGACCGACAGAAGGAAACCTTCTGAGGGCGGTTCCTCGCGGGCGGCCTCCTCCATGAAGGCTTGGTAGAGGTCAAGCGCGTGAGCGGCGTTGTCCGGGCTGCCGACGTCGAGCAGGCACGAGAAGTGGGTGTAGAAATCGGCCATTGCGGGGCTCCTGAAACGACGAAGCCCGACGCGATGGCCGGGCTTCGTAGCGATTGGGGAAGGGAAAAATCAGACGGCGGCGGCGAACGGATCGACGTCGCGATGGATCGGCTGGGCTCGGCCCATCCAGGGTTCCGGTCGGATGCAGTGCACCCAGTCCGCGAAGCTCGGAATGAAGCCGAGATCCTCGCGGACATGCTGCTCGCCGATCAGCCGCACCGGTACGACGCGGCCGGTCGAGATGGTGATCGTCGTTCCGAAAAATCGCTCCAGCATGAAGATGCCTTCAGCGTGGTGGCGCAGCGCGCGGTGGCGAAAGTCGGCAGTGAGGGTCTTCGACTCGTCGAACCACTGGTGAATTTGCAGATAGTCTTCAGCAGTGCCGCCCCATTTCTTCACCGAGGAAAGCGCATGGTGATAGCAATGTCCCATCGCCGCCTCCTCAAAACACATGCTGGGAGTAATCGGATTCCATACGCCGCTCATTGTAGTCGAGCGTGATGGTCCGGTCGGCGACGTCGAAAGTGAAGTCACCATAGGCGCCGTCGCTGTTCTCCCAGCCATCATGGGTTTGGCCGAGGAAGCTGTAGACCAGCGCCTCGATGGCATCGTGGATCGACAGGCTCTGCCGGTCGATGTCGTTGCGGCCCCACACTGGGCGCGCTATCTCGATTTCGCCGGGCGGCAGTGTGACGATTTCATCGCCGGCTTTGGCTTCGATATTCTCGATCTGGCCGCTATCGCCGTATCCGTCGAACGTTACGACGACAGCGGTGATGTCCGCGGCAGCGAGCGCGTCGAAAAGGGCGGTTTTGTTTGCCGGCAGCAATTCGTCGGCACGGCTGGAATGCTCGCGCTCTTGCCGATCCCAGGCGGCGAAATCGAGCGCCGGGACGGGGGTGGGTTCGCAATCGGTCATGTCAGACCTCCACAGGAGAAAACCCGGTGCGATGGCCGGGCTGCTGGATGGAATTGGATCGGGAAACGGATGCGGGGCGGCCGAAGCCGCCCCGCTGTTGGGGACTATTCCGCCGCGATGGCGTGCGGCTCAGGCTCCTCGGAGTCGGCGGTGCCGGGCTCATCCTCGTCACCGGCAAGGAAATCCGGCAGGGTCTCCGTCTCACCGGCCGGTTCGGTAACCGCCGGCTCGGACCCGGCGAGGCGCAGCGGCTCCGGCAGCCAGCCGGTGCCGTCCAGCAGTCGTTCGGCCTCCTTGGCCATTTCGGCCTTCTTCAGGTGGTCGATGAGCTGCGTGGAGTGCTCGCCTTTCGCCTCGCGCACGGCTTCCAGGATGCGGGCCTTCGGCACCCGGCCGAGATAATTATCGACGGTCGGCTTCCAGCCAGCGGCCACCATGTCGAGACTGACGGCCCGGGCGAGCTGGTCACCATGGGCAAACGCGTCCGGCCGGCGATTCCATGGCTCCTTCACCAAGTTGACGGTGAGCGACGCGCAGTGAGCGAGCAGCGCGGCCTGGCTGCCGCTGTCGAACGCCGTCAGAGTGTCCCACAGATCGGCCGGTGTTTCCGGCAACTGCTTGGCCCATTGCGCGTGGCGGACGTCGATCGACTTGGCGGAGGCGGTCTCGGCCAGGCCGGGCGCCTGTGCCGAGAAACCGGACTGCTTCGCCGTGATCTCCAGGCAGGTGCTGGCGGCGTAGCGGTAGAAGGCGTTCAGGCAGAGGGCGTGAAGCACCGCCTGGAACGCCACCTGCGGGTCGTTCGCCACGCCGTCGCGCAGCGCCAGGGTGCGATGGGCGGTCAGCTCGGTCACCAACCGGTCGGACAGCGGCCGGATGGTATCCTCCTCCTCCGGTGCCTCGGGTTCAGATGCAGACGGTGCGCCGCCGATGGTGATGACCGCGCGCTGGACCGGGATATCCGTGCTGGTCAGCTCCGGCGTGTCGTCAGGCTGGGTCCGAACCTGCGCGACAGGTGCTTCGTCCTCGGGTCGGACGAACCCGCGCTCGACGCGCAACGCACCGTCACTATCGATGCTGACGAAGACGCCGGCGCGGGCGATGTCGGCGGGATCGAACCGGATCGGCCGGTTTTCGAATGCCGCCATGGCGGTCTCGATCTCGCTGAGCCGCTGATCGACCGCCTCGGGCAAGTCGTTGCCGCCAGCGTGCTCGGCCTCCAGCGTCTCATACTCGTTGTGCAGCGCCTCGAAGCTGGCCGCCTCCTCCTCGGTGAGTTCGGTGGTCTCGCCGACCAGGCGCCGCAAACCGGCGCTATGGCCGTAGGGGAAGTCGGTCGCCACTGCGATCCACTTCCAGCCTTCATCGCGCAAGGCCTCCGCTTCGGCCTGGAGCTTCTCGGTCACCAGCCGATCGAGCAGCGCAGGGTCCTGGAGCCAGCCGCCGTCATCGTGCTGGAACAGATCGCGCATAACCACGCCACCCGCCGCCTCGTAGGTGTCGGCGCCGACGAAGAGTGCGCGCGGGTCGGACGCCCGGACAGCACCCTCGGTGAGCTGCCGGCGGATCAGGTAGGGCTCCTTATTGTAGCTCCGCGAAACGGAATCCCAGACCTGCTCCTGCCGGGCGTGGTCAGCGGTGACGGTGAACGCCATCAACTGCTCCAGCGTCATGCCATCCTCGGCATAGATGTCGAGCAGCTTGGGCGACACCGCGGCGAGGCGCAGGCGCTGCTTCACCACAGTCGGATTCACGAAAAACCGTGCCGCGATCTCTTCGTCGCCCAGGCCCTTCTCACGCAACGCCTGGAAGGCGCGAAACTGATCGAGCGGGTGCAGGGCGACGCGCTGGACGTTCTCGGCCAGCGAATCTTCCTCGGCGATCCCGCCGTCGCGCACGACGCAAGGCACCGGCGCTGTCTTGGGCAGGCGCTTCTGCTTGACCAGCAATTCAAGCGCGCGGAAGCGGCGGCCGCCGGCCGGCACCTCGAACATGCCGGTCTCGTTGCCGTCGGCATCGACGACGGCGCGGACGCTGAGGCCTTGCAAGAGCGTGCGCCGGGCGATGTCCTCGGCCAGCTCCTCGATCGAGACGCCAGCCTTCACGCGCCGGACGTTCGCCTGGCTCAACACCAGCTTGTTGAAGGGGATGTCGCGCGAGGCGCTGAGGGTGATTTTCTGAATGGTCGTCGCCATGTCGGTTTCTCCGTAACGGGCGGCCGAAAGCCTCTCTCTCGACCCGACCTCGTCACGAAACCGGCGCTGCCCTCTTACTCTTGGAGGGCCGCAGACCCGGAAAGCCGGAAAAGCGGAAGCACGGATATCCGGCTCCGCGTTTCGGCCGAAACCCCGCAGGCGGAAAGCACCATCAGGCTGCCTCCCTTTCGTCGTTGGCCGCGATTGCCGCGTCGGCCTCGGGAGTTTCCGACTGGAACCCCAGGATGTAATCCGCTGTCTTCGACGCGGCGCTGGCGGCGCGCACGATCGCGCGGTTGTCGTCGCGCAGCACGTCGAGCCACGAACCAATATAGTCGGCATGGCGCACGGTCGGTGTGATGCTGAGCGAGGCGCACAGATAGGCTGCCGAAATTTCGGCGATCAGTTCCTCGAACGCGTATTTCTTCGACCCGAATGAGCCGCTAAGGTCGCGGTTGAGGCGCGCAGAATGGCCGCTGGCGTGACCGATTTCGTGCAGGGCCGTCCGGTGCCAGTTGATCGTTTCGAAATAGGCCTGCGGGGGCGGCACTTGCACGAAATCATGCCGCGGATCGTAGAAGGCGCGCTCCCCGCCGATCCGGAAATCTACGCCGGTTGCGCGGATCAGCGCCTCAGCCTGCGGCAGAACCAGATCGGTTTCGACCGGAGGCGCCATTGCCGTCATCTCATCCGGCAGGCCCTCGCATTGGGCGGTGTTGAACACGGTGAAGCGCTTCAGGAACGGGATGGCTTGCGCCTCCTCGCCGGTCTCCGCCGCGCGCCGGCGTTCGTCATCCGGCGTGAAGCGGTCAGCATAGACGACGGTCGTGCCACGCTCGCCCTTGCGGACATGGCCGCCAAGGCTGAGCGCCTGGCGGAAGGTCAGCCAGCTCTGGCCTGCAAAGCAGTGCTCGATAACGGCGCCCCAGAGGATGAGCACGTTGATCCCGGAGTAGCGCCTCTGGGTGGATGCGTTCCTGGGCATGCCGAGCGGCGCCTTCGCTGCCGTCGTCCCCCAGGGTTGTACCCAGGGCGCTCGGCCGGCCTCCAGTTCGGCGATAATCTTGTCAGTGATTTCTTGATAAAGGCCCGTCCGATCCTGGCCGGTGCGGGCGCGAGCAGTGTGTTTGGACATCGCGTATCTCCGCGACGGGCGCCGGAGGCCTCTCCTCTGGCCCTTAACCCGTCATAGGAACCCGGTCCTCACTCTCACTCTGAGTAGGGTTGGCTGTGATCGTTACCCGGTCAGGCCGGTATCCATTAAGGTTCCACGAGACAGGCGCCGATCTGCTCTCAACGACTTGGGCTATCGATTTTTTCGTGGGGAAAATTGCAAAATCTCGGCATTCTCATTCCGAGAAGTTCCCGCATTTGGCTTCAGTTGAACAATCTCCGCCGGCTCGTGCGAAAACCATCCGGCTGGCAAGCCTGCAAGGTTCTCGATATCGCCAGCCGACATCGTAAATTCGAGCGCCAGCAAATCCCGCTTCGATCGGACATTTTCGTCCACGATAAGATGGAGGGCATCACGCACGAGGCGTGGTTCTGATGGCGTCCAGTGCCGATCGAGTGGCGCTTCCCGCGACCAGCCTTTGGCGGAATAAAGTTTGTAGAGATGGGTGACGTATTCGGGGGGGATCACCTCAAGATCGGATAGCCGCTTGATCTGTGCCTTGATCGACACCCGCCAGCGCTCCTTGGCCGTGACCATGGCAGCAAGCGATGGTGTTTGTAGCTCAATGGGATATGTCGTCGAGGGAAGCAAAAACGCGCTCGCCAGACGGAATGCCTGGCTTTCGATGAGTTTCAGATCGCGCTTCAGCTCATCGGCGGTGACGGCACGATGCAGCAGGGCGTGGGCCATCTCGTGGGCAGCATCCATCTGGCGTCGAGGAAAGGACATCTTGTCACTGGCGAGCAGAATATGCGGTCGTCCGTCTTCCGGTGCCCAACTGCACAAGCCATCCAACTTGATCGTACCCATCTCGATCACGGACACAACAATCCCGGCCCGCTCCAACAGCGCGACAATGTCAGGGCACGGGCCGTCGCCCGCCCGCCAATGGCGGCGCAGGTCGAGCGCAATTCGTTCGATGTCATCGTCACGCAGCTGACGATAGCTCATCCCGCCCAGGACATCGGGAACGTCGACCTCTGGCAGGTCGACGTAATGGGTGATGGCGTGACTGATCTCTTGCAGCCAACGCATCTGCCCACGTTGATAATCCAGATCGCGCACAAGGGTTGATGACAGCGAACGCAAAAAGACCGGGCGACCGCTGTCGTGGATCGGGCGCATAAAATACTCGGGTCGAACACCGAGATGGTTTGCCAAGTTGATGAGCGCTTCCGGGTCCGGCGCGGATGTGCCGTCTTCCCATCGGGAAACCGTGCTGGGGTTGAGGCTCATCCCCCGCGCGAGCGCAGACATGCTTGGAATCCGTCGTGCCGCCCTGGCCTCCGTGAGGCGGCCAGGGACGAATCCAGGGGTACCAACGCGCATAACACTATATCCTAACGGGCCGAATCAAGGTCCGTGTGTCGCCTGTGACGCTTATGCGTCGCCCTTGCCTGCCTCATCGTCCGGATTGGGCGTTTCCGGCGGTTTGAAGTTCTTCCGTTTGGTCTTGAGCTTCACCAGCGGTGGCGGCGGTTCCAGGGTCTCGGTGCTGGCGGGGCCGCCTTCAGCGTAACCTGCCACAAGGTTTTCAACAGATTCGTAGAAAAGGAAGCTGCTGTAGTCGGTATCGATGACTCCGATCGCCACTTCCTCAAGTTTGCCGGCGTTGGCCGGATCGCGCGCAACGAGGAACAGCACGAAGATGTCGCCCGGCTTTGGGGATTTGTCATCGAGATCGAGCATCGGGGTGAGATGGCAGTTGAGCGATACGCCAGCCAGCCGGGACTGGTTCTTGGCCGGTATTTCGGCGCGTGCTGGCATGGACGCGAACCCAAGGACGAGGCCGGGATCTGCCGCGCCAAACCGCATGAACGGCTGGAAAAAGCGAAGATCCGTTCCGGGAATAACGCTTCCGGCAAGTGCTACGGCTCCATGCAATTCGCAGACATCCTGGAAGCCCTTTTCCATCAGGCGAAACCGCGCCTGCCCCTCCAACTCTCGGGCTTTGCGGCCGGTCAAGTCGGTCTGGTCACGCACCAGTTTATGAGCTGCCAGCGTTCGGGCACCCGCCATATCCAACAGGTCCAGGATCAATTGGCGGGGAAGGGTATCGAGAATTCTGCGCTTCAGCTCCGCCGCCATGGAATCAACCTCGTGGATGTGCCGTTGTCTGATTTATGGACCGTATTTTTGCGCAATGCAAGATGGCTATCACTCCATCATGCGCATAAGGCGTTTTCGGTCAGTTGAATATCTGGGCGAGCATGGCCGGCAGCAACGCGTCAACATCGGCGGAAATCGCGGCTTGGTGGGTGCGGAGTGCTGCGACTTTCGTCCGCAGCTTTTCGAACCACTCTTGGGCGTCCAGCGATGGCACGGGCACATCGATGGCCTGGAGGGCATCAGGCGATAGGGTCTTGTTCCGTGCGATCGACCCCGGCGAACCAGCGTCTATTTGGGCGAAGCCCTGTTGTGTCGTGAAGTAGAAAAAGAGCGCTCCCGGAACAATGCGGGATCGGTCGGGTTTGCAGATCAGCATCCGGTGATTGCCGACGCAGTGGGCATCGGCCTCGTCGACGAGTGCGATGGCCTTCTCCCACGCCATGATATTGCTGAACACGAGATCGCCTGACTCAATCCGATACAGGCTTTGCCAGGTGAATTCACTGCCCGACAGGGTCCGCCGTTGAAAAAGGCCACGATAGAAACTGCGTATTCCGAATTCAGTGTAAGACTCGTTTTGATCGATGGTGACAGGTCGCTTCACGAGGGGCGCGACTTCCCGAAGCTGCATGCGTGGAGCATCGACGCAGATTTGCTTGTAAGCCGCATCGAGCATGGCGGTTAGGTCGGCTTGCTGCCGTTCAGCCGCCTCGGCTCGGGCTTTCAAGCGCGTTGACACGGCGTGCAGGCGCTCAACGATGCGACGCTGTGCATCGAGCGGAGGCAGGGGGACTCGTATTGCCTGCAAGCCGTCGGGCGAGAGAGTTTTATTTCTTGCGATCGATCCAGGCGACGCAATTTCGATGTTCGCGAAGAATTCTGGTGTCTGACAGTACGAAAATAGGAATTCGGGAATAGCGCGCGACAAGTCAGGTTCACACGTCAGCATCCGGTGATTGCCGATGCATCCAGCATCGCCAGCCCCCGCCAATCCGATCCCTTTTTCCCATGCCATCAGGTTGCTAAATACAATGTCGCCACTGTTTATAAGGAATATTTTCTGCCAGGTGAAATCGGAGCCTTGCACATTCCTTCGATGAAAAATGCCCCTGAAAAAACTCCGGACGCCGATTTCGGTGTAGAATTCGCTGGGCTGTATCGCAACGGAACGTCTCACAATTGGAGCCACATCTCCAAGCAAGACGCGTGGCCATTTCGACATAATCATACTCGCTGCGATACCAGCGCGTCGATTTCTTTAAGCAAATCGAGCACCTGCATTTCTCGCGCGACGATGCCACCAACGATCTCGACAGGGGTTCGCCGATCTTCAATTTCTTTTGTGTTCGGGTTTTTGATGTCGAGATTAACTGAAAGAATCCGACCGTCGCCATCGGTCGTGATCAGGCCATCGGCGGAAACCCGCCAAGCGCGCTCATCCTCGTCACGTGCGCTGCACCAAGCCACACAATCGGCCAACTCCTCGAATTGGAGCGGTGCGGTCTTGCTATACTTCCGCCGCCCCTCCGCCATCGGCTGCTGCCAATAGTAAATCTCCCGCGTCGGCCCTGTCGTGTCGAAGAAGATGATGTTGGTCGGGATATCGGTGTAGGGGGCGAAAACGCCCTCCGGCAGCCGGATGATCGTGTGCAGGTTGAACTCACGCAGCAGGTCGGCCTTCACGCGGGCGGCCACGCCCCCTTCGAACAAGGTGCCGTTCGGCATGACCACGGCTGCACGGCCTTTGCCGTTGCGCTTCAGCCGCCGCATGATCAGTTGCAGGAACAACAGCGCGGTCTCGCTGGTGCGGCGGTCGTCCGGGAAATTGGCCTGGATGCCGATTTCCTCCTCGCCGCCGAACGGCGGGTTGGTGAGGATGACGTTCACCCGGTCGCGCTCACCGATCTGTGTCAGGCGCTGGCGGGAGAGTGTGTTGCCCAGTGCGATATCCGGCGCCTCCAGCCCGTGCAGCAGCAGATTCATCTGCGCTAGCAGGAACGGGAGCCGCTTGGCCTCGCCGCCGAACAGGCTGCCGGATTGCAGCCGCTCGCGGTCCTCCGTGGTTTGCACCTGCGCGGAGAGATGCTCGAACGCCTCCGCCAGGAAGCCGCCGGTGCCGCAGGCCGGGTCAAGCACCGTCTCGCCCAGGCGCGGGTCCATCACTGCCACCATGAAGCGCACCACGGCGCGGGGCGTGTAGAACTCGCCGCTGTCGCCGGCGGCGTCGCGCATTTCGCGCAGCAGGCCTTCGTAGAGCCGGGAAAGCGTATGGATTTCCTCCGATGCATCGAAATGGATGGCGTCGACCAGATTGACCACGTCGCGCAGAAGGTAGCCGCTTTCCATCCGGTTCGTCATTTCGGCGAACACCGTGGCGATCACGTCGCGCCGGTCCCGCTCACCGTCGCGCCCGCGTAAGGAGCGCAGATAGGCGAACAGGCCAGGGCCCTTCGAGCCATCGGGCCGGATGGTCTCGTCGGCGGCGAGGAAGCGGATCAGGTCCGGCCCGGTGATGCCGTCACGCCGGGCCGCCCAGTCGCGCCAGCGATACGGCGGTTCGATGGCGGCGTGGAAGGGTTTGCCCGCCAGGGTCGCCTCGTCCTGGTGAATGCGCTCCATGTCGTCGAGGAATTTGAGGAACAGCACCCATGTCAACAGCGGCAACCGATCGAGGTCGCCGTTCAGCCCCTTGTCCTTGCGCATGATCTTGCGCGCGGATTTGACGATGCTGTCCAGGCGCTGCGCTGTGGTCTGCGGGGCGGCGGCTTTGCGGGCGAGGGGTGGCCTACCCATGGTGTGGCGTCATCTCCGGCGTATCTCTTGTGGCGGCGTCATGCTGCATAGAGGCCGTTCTGTAGCTCTGTCACGGCATTGCGCAACTGCTCGGCGCCGCCGAAATGGCGGATGATCTCGCTGGGGTTGCCCATGGAGGCCAAAGGCTCGACCCGCAGCGCGTCCGGCAGGCGCAGTTGGTCGGGGCCGTGGGCGGCGTATTTTTGCAGCAAGGCTTCCAGCACCGCGCGTGCCTCGGGGCCGTGGCGGTCGAACAAATCCTGGCTGTCGTTGCGTAGCCGCTCGGCACGCTCCCGTCTGGTGCGCAGCGGGGCACCCCAGGCGAGATGACAAAGCAGATCGAACGAATCGTCGTCCTCCCGCCCCATTTCGGTGGCCAGCGCCGCGAGGTCGATTCCGCGTTCGGCCAGTTCCTCCACCACCGCGGCGCGTTTGTCGGCGATGGTCCAGGCGGCACGGAAGGCTGACGGGGTTGGATAGAGGGTGCGGACCTTCTCGCCGGTGTAGTCGGTGACGCGGCGGGCGGTAAGGCGCTTGCCGTCGGAGTCAAGTTCGTAAACGTGGTGCTGGACGATCTCCACCGTCCCGCCATCGACGTAGTACTTGCGCGGTTCGCCGGTCTGGTCTCCGCCGGGCGGGAGCGGGATGGCTGGGCCGTCTGGACTGGGATCGGCCTCATCCCCGGTCGGAATGACGGGGTCCACGATGGTGCCTGTCTCGACGCCGTTCGGGTCGATGGTGATGGTGGTGGCGCCGACCGGATCGCCATCGAAATCGGTGTCGGCGAATTTGGCCGTGGCCGTGCCGGTGTAGTCGATGATGTTGAAGAACAGCTTGCCGTAATCCTCGCGCAGACGCGTGCCGCGGCCGATGATCTGCTTGAACTCGCTCATGGAGCCGACAACCCGTGCCAGCACCACGTTGCGGCAGGTGGGAGCGTCCACGCCGGTCGTGAGCATCTGCGATGTGGTGAGGATGACCGGGGTACGCTTTTCGAGATCCTGGAAGTCGGACAGATGGCCGCGCCCGATGGTGCCTTCATCGGATGTCACCCGGCACACGTAATTGGGGTATTGGCGAACCAGATCGGCATTGAGGTTGGACAACGCCGCGCGCATGTCGCTGGCATGTTCCTGATCGACGCAGAAGATGATCGTTTTGCTGAAACGGTCGGTGGCTTTGAGGAAATCTGTCAGGTGCCGCGCGATGGCTTCCGTGCGCGCAAGCAATGCCACGACGCGCTCGAAATCCTTGGTCTGATATTCCTCGTCGGGAATCTCCCGGCCATATCGATCCAGTTCGCCCTTGCTGGGGCGCCAGCCGGCGGCGTCGGTTTCGGTAACCACGCGATGCACGCGATAGGGGGCCAGGAACCCGTCCGCTATGCCCTGGGCGAGGGAGTAGGTGTAGAGCGGGGCATCGAAATAGGCGTAAGTGTCGCGGGTGTCGTCACGCAACGGCGTCGCGGTCATGCCGAGCTGGGCTGCATTGGTGAAGTAGTCGAGGATCTCGCGCCAGGAACTGTCGGCGCGGGCGCTGCCGCGATGGCATTCATCGACGATGATCAGGTCGAAGAAATCGGCCGGAAATTCACGGTATAGTCCGGGGCGGCGTTCGTCCTCGGCGATGGCCTGATAAATGGCGAAATAGATATCGCGGCCGAGGCTCACCTCGCCATTCTCGATCTTGAAGCGTCCTAGGCCGAACGGCGCGAAATCCCGCGCCATTGGATCATCCACCAGCACATTGCGGTCGGCCAGAAACAAGATTTTGGGCTTCATGTGGTCGCCGCGCCGGTTCCAGCCCGCCGACCAGAGGCGCCAGGCGATCTGAAAGGCGACTGCTGTCTTGCCGGCACCGGTGCAGAGCGTCAGCAGATTGCGGCGGCGACCGGTGAGGACCGCCTGCACGGCGCGATTGATCGCGATTTCCTGGTAGTAGCGGAGCGGCTTTTCCGGGTCTGGCCGGCCAGGCGTGAGCAGTTGGGCGGCGGTCGTGTCGTCGGTCAGACCAAGCCCTTGGCGCTGGCGAGTCCAGAGATCGGTCGGGGTCGGGAAGGTCTCGATCAGGCGTTCTCGACCCTCGAAGAAGTCGAACTCGATGATTTCAGCGCCGTTGGTGGCATACGCGAAATTAAGGCCGAGAATTTCGGCGTAATCCTTGGCCTGCTGGAGGCCATCGGCGGCACTGAGATAGCTGGCCTTCGCCTCGACCACCGCGAGCGCCACATCGGGGCGATAGCGCAAAAGGTAGTCAGTCCGTTTACGGCGGCCACGGCGTGGCTGGCCGCCGATGAAGACGATGCGGCCATCGGTGAAGCTACGCTGTTCGTGGATAGCATGCGGCGCAGTGTCCCATCCCGCCGCCTGGAGGCGCGGGGTGACGAAAAGACGACAGGTATCGGCCTCCGTGTTCACGTGTCGAGTTTTCCTTGCGGTGGCCGTTGTTCCTAGCTGCAGCGGCGGATAGTCGCGCGGTATCCAGCCGTAAACAACCTAGCCAACTTCACGCGTCCCACCGCCTCGAGAACGCCGTGCATCCAAAAACGAGCGCCTTGAAAAGTTAGTCCAATCGACGTACGTAGATGGCGTGAGGTAACCATGACGATAGCAGCAAAGCACGACCGACGGCTTCGGGAAGAACGGCTTGGGTTTCGCGTCGACGAACCGACCAAGGCTTTGATCGAACGGGCGGCGCAACTCGAACGGCGCAAATTGACGGATTTCTGCATGACCGCCCTCACGGAGGCCGCTCGGCGGACGATTGCGGAGCATGAAACGCTCCTCCTGTCTGACCGGGATCGGGCTGTGTTCTTCGATGCTCTGGTCAGCCCCCCGGCGCCGAGCGAGCGGCTCCAGAGGGCGTTTGCGGAGCATAAGCGCCGGGTCGTGCCGTGAGCCGGGTCGTGCCGTGAATGGCGAAACGGCCATCCGAGGACCTTCGGATCGTGCTGCTCGGGGAGGAGCACGACCGTGGCGGCTTTACCTGTGGGGTAGAAAACCTGGATCGCTATCTCAAGACCCAGGCTGGGCAGGACGTACGCAGGAAGGCAAATGCCGTGTTCATCCTGAGCGGAGTCAGCGAGCCGACCCACGTGTTGGGCTACTATACGCTTTGCGCCATGGCGATCTCGCAAGGCGAGGTGCCGGAGGCGGCGCGGAAGCACGTCCCGCGCTACCCGCTGGTGAGCGCGACGCTGATCGGTCGCCTGGCCGTCGCGAAGGAACGTCAGGGACAGCGGCTCGGTGCCGTGCTGCTGGCGGACGCGTTGCGGCGCGCGTTCGGCAGCGCCAGCACGGTCGGCTCCTCTATGGTCGTGGTGGACGCGCTGGACGAGGCCGCGGCCGGCTTCTACGCGGCTCATGGGTTCGTGCGGCTGCCTGACTCGCTTCGGCTGGTGCTGCCAATACGCATGGCGGCAGGGAGCGCTGAGCGGTGATGGTTACGCACCCCAAGCTCATCGGCATGACGATCCCGGGAGGATTGGCGGCACTCAGTGCCACGCGTCCACTTGGCTGGGACATACCCCCGAGAGAGCCTGCCGGTCGCGCCGAGCGGCGTGAAATGACCGTATCGCCCGTGCCAAATGCCGCCGGGCGCATCCGGCTGCATGATCCCGCTTGCTTCCCCAGCGCTTCCCCGACATCGACCTTATGGCCGGGGAAGCAAAAAACGGCCCCGAAGGACCGCTTTCAACTTCTTGATTCTCTTGAGAAAATCTGGAGCGGGCGAAGGGATTCGAACCCTCGACCCCAACCTTGGCAAGGTTGTGCTCTACCCCTGAGCTACGCCCGCTTCGCTCGCGCCTTCCTAGCGGCACCATTGGCACAACGCAAGACCCACACTGTGGATCGCCTGCTACGACAGGGTGCGCAGGCCAAAGGCTCCGCCGCAGCAAGGAGGCCGGAGCCTCGCACAGATGCCCCCCGCCCACAGCGGCGGCCGGCGCGGGGTTCCCGGGCAGGGCGGTCCTGGCACAGGTATCCCCGATCCGAGGGTCTTCACGAAGACCGACGGCAAGGTCGGCTGTGTCGCGCAATACCCGATGGAACCGCAGTCAGACACCCTGCGCGGCGCCGGGCAGAGCGAACGTAGCCAGAACGGATCATCCGCTGCAACAGCGTGCGTGACCGCGAAAGGCCAACTCCTGCCGTACCCTTCGTCGGCGCATCCCCGAACTGCGCCAAGGCAGCAACTTCCCGGCGGTCCTGAAGCCGCGGGGAAGCGCCGGGGGCGCACTAACCATCGTCGTCGTGATACGGGTCCACCCGCTGAACTGCGCGAAAAAGAAGAGAGACTTCCCGCAGTCAGGCCCCTCTCTCGTCATCATACAACCCTGAAGCCTCCCTCATTATTCCGGATCTCGCGCTGGGTGATGCGCGATCTCATGCGCCGCGGTGTTGTCGGGGTTCGTTGATCACACCAGCTTCAACACAGTGCCCGCGCACTTGCAAAAATTGCAGCTTCGTATCATCTTAGAGCGGCTCGCCGTGCGCGGTGCTGCCGCGATTACGAACCACGATCGGCCGCGCGCCGGCCCCTGCCGTCATCCAGGAGGAAATCTCATGGCCGCCGTTTCTTGGAAAAACAACGTCAGCGGGAACTGGAATGTCGCGGCCAACTGGTCGAGCGGCGCCCTGCCGTGTGCGGCCGATGACGTCACCATCGGCACCGCCAATCCGCAGACCATCACCTACAGCACCGGCACCTATTCCATCCTATCGTTCTACATGAACAGCGGCACTCTGGCCTTCACCGGCGGCAGCCTCAGCGTGCTCGGCAACACGACGATGTACGCGGCCCTGACGCAGAGCGGCGGGGTGCTGAAATTTGCCGGCGCCACGGCGCTGATCAACGGCACGGTGAGCCAGACCGCCGGCACGATCAACGTCGCCTCCGGCGTGCTGACCCTGAACGGCACCGGCAATAGTTTCGCGGGGACGCTGAGCGGCGCCGGAGTGAACTTCGCGTCCGGCTCGGACACGATCCAGGCCGGCGCGACGGTGAGCCTGGGCGGGATGCTGCTGAGCGGCGCGACCCTGACGCTGGGCGGCAACCTGGCCCAGTCGGCCTTCACTGAGACCAGCGGCACGCTGGCGCTTGGCGGCAACACGCTGACGCTGTCGGGGGCGGCCAATCTGCAGGGCGGCTCGGTCGACGGCTCGGGCACAATCGCCCTGTCCGGCACGACGCAGCTTGCGGCCTGTTACGTGACCGGCAGCGTGGTGCTCTCCAATACCGGGCTGGTCGAGCAGACCGGCAGCTGGAATCTGGGATATTACGGCACCGACACGGCGAAGCTGATCAACCAGTCCGGCGCGACGTTCCGCATCGCCGCCAACAGCACGCTGTATGGCACTGCCGGCGCCGCCTTCACCAATGCCGGGACATTGATCAAGACCGGCGGCGGCGGCAGCTCGCAGATCAACGTGACCACCTCCAGCACCGGCACAATCACGATCGGCGCGGGCACGCTCGCGTTCACCGCCGCCGGAGACAGCTTCGGCGGCAGCATCGGCGGGGTGGGGACCCTCGACCTCAATAACGGGTCCGATACGTTCGTGTCCGGCCTCGCGCTGACCGTCGGGCAGCTGCAGATCGACTATGCGACCCTGACGCTGAGCGGCAACCTCACCTATGGCGGCACCTGGACCCAGAATGGCGGCACGCTCGCGCTCGGCGGCAAGACGCTGACGCTGACCGGCACCACCAGCCTCGATGGCGGCATCGCCAACGGCTCCGGCACGATCGCCGCCAGCGGCACCACCGAGATCTCGTCCTACGCGCTCGAGGGCAGCGTGGTGCTGAAGAACTCCGGCGCGCTGACCGTCACCGGCAGCTGGAATGTCGGCTATAACGGCACCGACACCGCGCAGCTCGACAATCTCGCTGGCGGCACGCTGACCCTCGCCTACAACGCCAATCTGTATGGTTCGGCCGGCTCCTCGGTGGTGAATGGCGGCACCCTGATCGAGACCGGTGGCGGGCTGTCGCAGATCTCGGACTCCTTCACCAGCACCGGCACCATCACCATCGCCTCGGGCACCCTGCGGTTCACCGGCACGACCAACAGCTTCACCGGCACGATCGGCGGGGCGGGCACGCTCGATCTCTATGGCGGCAACGATACCTTCAAGAGCGGCACCAGGCTCACGGTCAGCCATGTGCTGCTGGAGGGCGGCCTGCTGACGCTGGGGGCCGCGCTAAAATACACCAATGAGTGGACCCAGACCGGCGGCACCCTCGCGGTGGCCGGTAAGACGCTGACGCTGTCCGGCCCGGTCAATCTGGATGGCGGCGTCATCAACGGCGCCGGCACCGTGCTGCTCAGCAAGGGCGGGGAAATCTCCAGCCTGGCGCTGGAGGGCAGCGTGGTGCTGACGAACAAGGGCATCCTGTACCAGACCGCCAGCTGGAACCTCGGCTATAACGGTACCGACACGTCCCAGCTCGACAACCTCGCCGGCGCGACCTTCCGGATCGAGAACAATGCCGATGTCTACGGCACCGCCGGTGCCGGTCTGGTCAATGCCGGCACGCTGCTGAAATCCGGCGGCGGCGGGCTGTCGCAGATCAACGTCGCCACCACCAGCACCGGCACCATCACCGTCGCCGCCGGCACGCTGCGCTTCACCGGCGGGTCCAACAGCTTCGGCGGCAGCATCGGCGGCGCGGGCACGCTCGACCTGTACGCAGGCATCGACACATTCACCGCCGGCACCGTGCTCACCGTGGGGCAGATGCTGCTGGAGGGCGGATCGCTGACGCTGGGCGGCGCTCTGAGCTATGGCGGCATCTGGACCATGGCCGGCGGCACGCTCGCGCTCGGCGGCAACACCCTGACCCTGTCGGGCGGCGCCGGCGGCCTCGCGGGCGGCGCCGCCACCGGCGCCGGCACCCTCGCGGTGACCGGCAGCGCTCAGCTTTCGGGGTTCGTTCTGGAAGGCAGCGTGGTCCTGAAGAACAGCGGCACGATCACCCAGACCGGGTCCTGGTATCTCGGCTATAACGGCACCGATACCTCACAGCTCAGCAACCAGGCCGGGGCCACCTTCGCCATCGCCAACAACGCCGACATCTACGCCTCGGCCGGGGCGAGCCTGGTCAATGCCGGCACCCTGATCAAGAGCGGCGGGGGCGGGATTTCCCAGGTGCAGGCCACCACCACCAGCGCCGGCACGATCACCATCGCCGCCGGCGTGCTGCAGTTCACCGGCAGCAACAACCTGTTCAGCGGCGCGATCGGCGGGGCCGGCACGATCGATTTCGCCGCCGGGTCGGACGCCTTCAACGCCGGCACGGTGCTGACCGTCGGCCATGTCCAGCTGGACAGCGCGACGCTGACGCTGGGTGCCAGCCTGGCCTATGGCGGTATCTGGACCCAGACCGCCGGCGTGCTGGCGGTGGGCGGCAAGACCCTGACCCTGTCGGGCACCGCCAATCTCAATGGCGGGGTGATCAACGGCGCCGGCACGCTTGTGCTGTCCGGCACCGCCGAGATCTCGTCGGCGGCGCTCGAGGGCAGCGTGGTGCTGAAGAATTCCGGCACGCTGACCCAGGCCGGCTACTGGTATCTGGGCTATAATGCGAGCGATACCGCGCAGCTCAGCAACCAGGCGGGCGCCACGTTCCGCATCGCCGCCAATGCCGATATCTACGGCAATGCCGGATCCTCGCTGGTGAATGCCGGCACGGTGCTGAAGACCGGCGGCGGCAACACCAACGTGGATGTCGCGGTGATCAACACCGGCACGGTCGAGGTGGCGGGCGGCTCGCTCAGCTTCGCCAGCACCGTGAGCGGGACCGGCAGCTTCCTCGCCGATGCCGCCACCACCCTGCGCTTCGCCGGCGCGGTGGCGAGCGGCAGCAAGGTGACCCTGGCGGCGAATGCCCAGCTCTTTGTCAGCGCCACCGCCGGCTTCGCCGGCAGCATCGCCGGCTTCGCGGCCGGCAACCTGATGGAGCTGACGGGCCTGGGCTATGCCGGCGCCACGCTGGCGTTCAACGCCGTGACCGACAAGCTGGTGGTGACTAACGGTGCGACCAGCGCCACCCTGCAGCTGGTGGGGACCTACAGCGCGGCCAGTTTCCACCTGTTCTCCGATAACGGCACGGCGGCGATCAGCCATAGCTGAGCCGGGGCGCGCTTCGCCCCCGGCCCCGCGTTCAGAAGGCGAAACCGACGGTGCGGGTATTGCCGCGCCGCAGATTGCGGTAGCGCGCCAGCGCCAGCAGTGGGAAATACAGCCGGTAGCCGTGATAGCGCAGGTAGAACACCCGCGGGAATCCCACCGCGTTGTAGGGCCTCTCCTCCCACTCGCCGTCCTCGCGCTGGGCGGCGGCCAGCCAGTCGATGCCGCGCGCGACCGCAGGATGATCGGCCGCGCCGGCCGCCATCAGCCCCAGTACCGCCCAGGCGGTCTGTGAGGGCGTGCTTTCCGTGTACTGGCCCGGGGGGGCGTCGCGATAGGTCTCCTCATCCTCGCCCCAGCCGCCATCGTCGCGCTGGACCGAGGCGAGCCAGCCGACCGCGCGCGCCACCATAGGATCCTCGCCGGTGAACCCGGCGGCGTTCAGCGCGCACAGCACCGACCAGGTGCCGTAGAGATAGTTGGTCCCCCAGCGGCCGAACCAGCCACCGAAGGGCTCCTGTTCGCGCCGCAGATAGGCGATCGCCCGGGCGCTCGCCGGGGCGTCCTCGGGGTTGCCGAGCTGAGCCAGGAAAGAGACGCAGCGGGCGGTCACGTCCGCGGTCGGCGGATCGAGCAGCGCGCCGTGGTCGGCAAAGGGGATGTGGTTGAGATAGGCGTGGTCGTTATCGGCGTCGAACGCCCCCCAGCCGCCGTTGCGGCTCTGCATTCCCAGCACCCAGGCCCGTGCGCGCGCGATCGCGGTGGCGTGGGCGGGATCGCCCTGGCGGTGCAGCAGCATCCCCACCACCGCGGTATCGTCCACGTCCGGGTAGTGCGGGTTGTTGTACTGGAACGCCCAGCCGCCGGGCGGGGCCGCCGGCCGCGCCTGCGCCCAGTCGCCCTTCAGTCCGGTGATCTGCAGCGGCCGCAGCCAGGTGCAGGACGCCGCCAGTGCCGGGGCGAAGGAGGCGTCCGTCCCCTCGGCCTCGGCCAGGGCATGGCCGGCCAGCGCGGTATCCCAGACCGGCGACAGGCATGGCTGGCAATAGGCACGGTCCGGGCTCACCACCAGCAGCTTGCGCACCGAAGCCCAGGCGATGGCCGCATGCGGATGATCGGGCGGATAGCCCAGCGTGTCGAACATCATCACCGCGTTGGCCATGGCGGGGTAGATGCCGCCCAGCCCGTCCTCGCCGTTCAGCCGCTCGGTGATGAAGGCCACCGCCCGTGCCTCGGCGCGGCGGCGGAGCGCGGCGGGGAACACCGGCGTCGCGGCGCGCAGCATCGCGTCCACGCCCTTGAAGAAGCGCCCCCAGCCGGACCGGTAGGGGCCGCGGATCCAGTCGCGCACCTGCCCGGGCGGGGTGCGGAACAGCTCCGCCACAGTGACCCCGTGCGGGTTGCGCGCCCGCGGCCGGCGCGCCATCAGCACCAGCAGCGGCACGATCACGGTGCGCGACCAGTAGGACACCTTGGACAGGTGAAAGGGGAACCAGCGCGGCAGCAGCATGATTTCCAGCGGCATCACCGGCACCGCGCGCCACGGCACCTGGCCGAACAGCGCGAGCTGGGCGCGGGTGAACACATTGGCCCGTTCCGCCCCGCCCTGCGCCAGAATGGCCGCCCGGGCGCGCGCCATGTGCGGAGCCGCCGGATCATCGCCGATCGCCTTCAGCGCGAAATACGCCTTCACGCTGGCCGAGAGGTCGAAGCCGCCATCGTGAAACAGCGGCCAGCCGCCATGCGCGCCCTGGATCGCGCGCAGATACACACCGATCTTCGCCTGAAGCGCCGGGTCGATACGGTCGAGGAAATGCTCGAGCAGCACATATTCGGCCGGGATCGTGGCATCGGCCTCCAGCTCGAAGACGAAATGCCCGTCTTCGTGCTGGCGCCGGCCGAGCGCCGCGCCGGCGCGGCCGATGCGCGCTTCCAGC
>DAICZL010000516.1 GCA_027311165.1 bacterium | reverse complement strand
CGGGCGGCAAAGAATCGCACCTGCCCGGCCGAGGTGACCTGGCTCGCCGGCAGCGACGGATCCCCCGCCCGCACCGCAGCGAGCACCCCCCGCTTGGCGGCGCCGGCGACCAGGAACACCACCTCGCGGCTGCTCGCGATCGCCGGATAGGTCAGGGTGAGCCGCGGCTGCGGCACGCCGGACGTGACCGCGACGACCCAGGCCGAAAATTCATCGAGCGCCGGCGTGGCGGGGAACAGCGACGCGGTATGGCCGTTCTCGCCCAGCCCCAGCAGCACGACGTCGAACAGCGGCCGGTCGGCGCTCAGCACCTTGGCGCCGTAATGGTCCTGCAGGCTGCGCTGATAGCGCGCCGCCGCGTCCGCCGGGTCGCCATCGGTGGGCATCGGGTGGACGTTGGCGGCGGGGATCGGCACTTTCGCCAGCAGCGCCTCGCGCGTCATGCGGTAGTTGCTGGCGGGATCGTCGTGGGGAACGCAGCGCTCGTCGCCCCAGAACAGCTGCGCGCGCGCCCAGGGAAAGCGCTCGGCGAGCGGAGGGGCGGCCAGGATCGTGTACAGCAGCCGCGGCGTGGAGCCGCCGGACAGGGCGATGGTGAACGCCCCCGCCGCCGCCAGGGCCCGCTCGGTCAGCCAGTGCGCGGCGTATTGCGCCAGCGCCTGGGGGTCGGCCAGGACGGTCAGTTCCGCGTTCATGCGCCCGACGCCCTGGCGCGCGGCAGGATCAGCCGTTCCACCGCCTGCGCCCAGCCATCCGCCTCGTTGCTCGCGGTGACGTCGCTGGCCTTGGCCTGCACCTCGGGCGGGGCGTTGCCCATGGCGACCGAGTATCCCGCCACCTCGAACATCGGCACATCATTGCCCATGTCGCCGATCGCCGCGGTCTCGGCCGGATCGACGCCCAGGATGCGGGCGAAGGCGCGCAGCGCGTTGCCCTTGTTGGCGGCGGGATGGTTGATGTCGAGATAATAGCTCTGCGACCGCTGTGCCGCCGCCGCGCCGTCCAGCCTGCGGCGCAATTCCAGCTCCAGCCTCGCCAGCCGGTCGAAATCGTCGGTGTTGCCGACGATCTTGCCGACATGGGCGAGATGGTCGCCGAACCCGTCCACCACCGTCGGATCGAAGGCGACGGTGCGGCGCTCATGGGCGACATAGGTGCCAGCGGGATCGGCCACCAGCCAGTCATTCGCCGCGAACACCCAGACATCCACGCCCTGCGCGGTCAGAAAGTCGATCGCCAGCGCGCCGGCGGCCGGCGGCACCGAATGCTCCTCCAGCAATGTCCCGTCGGCGGCGACGATGGCGCCGCCGTTGAAGCCGGCGCGCGGGGTGGTCAGTCCGAGCGGGCCCACCAGCATGTCGAGCCCGCGCGGGGGGCGGCTGCTGACCACCGCCAGCATCACCCCGGCTTCGCGCAGGGCCGCCGCGGCGGCGATGCTCGCCGGGGTGAGGACCTTGTCGCGGGTCACCAGCGTGCCGTCCACGTCGGAGACCAGCAGGCGGATCGGTCGGGCCATCTACAGCAGCTCCAGCCAGTGGCGGCCATCGCGGGCGAGCAGTGCATCGGCGGCGGCGGGGCCCGCG
>DAICZL010000504.1 GCA_027311165.1 bacterium | reverse complement strand
GGCGGGCGCGCGTTGGCAACGGGAAGACATGATGGACCAGCAATCGTCGGCTCCGGACCTCTGGGACGTGGAAGCCGATGTTGTCGTCGTCGGTTTCGGCGCGGCGGGAATGGCCGCCGCGGTCACCGCCCACGAACTGGGCGCGCGGGTCCTCATTCTGGAGAAGGCGCCCGAGGGCCAGGAAGGCGGCAACACGCGTGTCGCCGGCCAGGGCTATCTGAACACATCCGCGGTCGAACCCGCCATCGCCTATCTGACCGCGCTGTGCGGGCCCTACACGGTGCCGCCCGCCATGGTGCGGGTGTGGGCCGAGGAGATGTGCCAAAACAATGCCTGGCTCGAAAGCCTTGGCGCCGACCCGCAGGAGCATCAGCATCCACCGGTCGGCATCGAATTCCCCGACCTGCCCGGCGCGGCGTGCGTGCACAAATTCCACGATGGCCCCACCTACGGCTATTCCAACACCTGGAAGAGGTTCGAGCATCTGGTGAAGCAGCGCCCGATCCCGATCCTGTACGAAACTCCCGGCAACGAACTGATCCAGCATCCCGGCACCGGCGAGATCCTCGGCCTGCGCGCCCGCCGGCGCGATCGCTCGATCCGTGTCCGGGCGCGCAAGGCGGTGGTGCTGACCTGCGGAGGGTTCGAGAACAACCAGGAGATGATCCGAACGTATCTTCCGGGCGTGCCCTACTGCTACACCTCCGGCAGCCCATACAACGAGGGCGACGGGATCCGGATGGCGATGTCGGTCGGCGCCGATCTGTGGCATATGAACAACTATGCCGGCCCGTCGCTGGCGCTGAAGGTGCCCGAAATCCGCACCAGCTTCTCCATGCAGGCACTGCACTACAGCAAGACGATGCCGGGCGGCATGATCGTCGTCGGGCCGGACGCGCGACGCTTCGCCGATGAGAAATACCAGACCAGGCACGGCAAGATCCCCGTGAACGGGCGGTGGTTTCCGCTGCCCACCCCGTGCCCGATGTTCCTGATCTTCGATCACACGCTGTTCTCGGCCGGGCCGCTCTACGACAAGACGCCGAGCCACGGCTGGACGCAGATCGTCGAGCGCTACGACTGGAGCGCGGACAACAGCGTCGAACTGGCGAAGGGCTGGATCACGCGGGCAGAGGATCTCACGGAGCTTGCCGTGGCCGTGCGGCTCGATCCGTTCAACCTGGCCGAGACCGTGCGCGGCTGGAACGACCATTGCGCGGCCGGTCGCGATCCGCGGTTCGGCCGCACCCTGATGCTGCAGCCGATCGTTGCGGCGCCCTTCTATGCGGTGGAACTCGCGCCCTCGATGCTGAACACCCAGGGCGGACCGCGGCGGAACGAGCGGGCGCAGATCGTGCGGCCGGACGGCACCCCGATCCGCCGGCCGTACAGCGCGGGCGAGCTCGGTTCGATCTACAGCTATCTGTATCAGGGCACCGGCAATATCGGCGAATGCCTGGCGTTCGGGCGGATCGCCGGCCGCAATGCCGCCGCCGAAACATCCTGGGCATAGCGGCCGGCCGGCTTCATGGCCCGGCGGGGAAGCGCGGGTCCAGGTAGTCGATCAGCCGCGCCGCGCCAGTCGCGGGTTCCAGCACCGCGCAGCTGAGATGCCGCCCGTGCCCGGTGTCCCGGCCGTCCCCCGCCGAGCCGGGATTGATCACCAGCACCCCGCCGATGCGCCGGATCAATGGCGCATGGGTATGGCCATACAGCACGAAATCCGCGCCGGCCTCGGCGAATTGCGCCAGTTTCGGACTATGCGGATAGATATACGCCCCGCGCGGCTCCCACGGCGTGGAATGGACCATGAGCACCGTCTTGCCGTCGACATTCAGCAGCCGCCGGTGCGGCTGGGCGGCCAGGTATTCGACCAGGCGCGCGTCCACCTCCGCCCGCGCGCGGGCCGGAAGCCCTGCCTCGGACAGGAAGATCTCCTCGTGATTGCCCAGGATGAGCTGCGCGCCGAGGGCCCGCAGCCGCCCGATCACCGCGTTCGAGAACCGGAAGCGATCGATGGCATCGCCCAGGCACAGCAGTTCATCGACCGGCCCCATCGCGGCCAGCGCGGCATCGAGCCCGGCGAGATTGCAGTGGATATCGGAGACGATCCCGAGCCTCACGGGCGGCGGGTCCGCATGATGCGATGATCGCCGACCGCGGCCGGCACGGGCAGGTGCATTGCGTTGCTCCTTCGGGGCGTGAAGCATACGCGGGCTGGCTGGTCGCTCAAGCCGGAACCGCGCGTGCGGCGGGTTGACGGGTCGCGCCGTCCGATGGTCTGATCGGCGTGCCTGCCCGCCGCCATCCGGCACGCCAGGCATCGCGCTCCCGGCTGGGGCACCGGCAACCGGGGTACCGATCACCCCCCGAGGCTGCGAGCGGAGCGAACATGTGCACGGTTGTCCTGCTGAACCGACCCGATCACCCATGGCCGTTGATGCTTGCGGGCAACCATGACGAGCGGTTCGATGCGGATGCAAGGATCGTCCGGCGAGCCGATCTTGCGGCCTCCCGCGGTGACGTCATGGCGGGACAGGATTGATGTTGGGCCATGACCGCGGGCGCCGGCGAACCGGCCCGCGCGTTCCGTTCCGGGGAGGCTGGGGATGATGATGCCGTCCGCGCTCGATGATATCCGCGTGCTCGATCTCAGCCAGGGGATCGCCGGCCCGCTTTGCGCCAGGCTCCTGGGCGATTTCGGTGCCGACGTCATCAAATGCGAGCCGCCCGGCGGCGATTGCGCCCGGCGCATGCCGCCGTTCTTCCAGGACGATCCCGATCCGGAAAAGAGCCTGGCCTTCCTGCTGACCAATCTGAACAAGCGCGGCACCACGCTCGATCTCGGCCGCGCGGAGGGCGTTGCGCTGTTCCGCCGCCTCGCCGGCATGGTCGATGTGATCGTGGAGAGCTTTCCGCCCGGCCACCTGGCCTCGCTCGGGCTCGATCACGCCAGCCTGGAGCAGGCGAATCCCGGGCTGGTCATGACCTCGATCACCCCGTTCGG
>DAICZL010000497.1 GCA_027311165.1 bacterium | reverse complement strand
GGCGCCGGCAGCGGGACAGGCAGGGCCCGCACGCTCCAGCCTGTTCGGGATCGTTACTGGAGCGATTCGCCGCAGCCTGCCGGCAACCGGCCAGCCGGTGCCGGACGATGCCGTTCCCGGCCGCGCCGAACCATCGCTCGGCGAAGCAAGGCCGGAACCGGTACGGGCCTCGGTCCGGCCAAGTGCCGGCGATGAGATTGGGCTGGAAATCCCGGCATTCCTGCGCCGGCAGTCCTCCTGAGTTGCCAACCGGACAGACGGAGCGCGAATTCGTGCTCCGTCGACCCGGCCAGGTTGTAACCGAGCTGACGCGCAGATCATCCGATGTTTGATCCTCTGGCAATTGCCGGACCTGGTCGTCGCGGCCTTGGTGAACGGCGCCAGCGCCCGCCCGCGTTCGCTTAAGCCGGGCACCCCGCCCTCTTCCGTGGCACTGGCCCGATCGGCCGGAGCGTCAGCTCGTCACTCTGGAAAGTCCGACGCTGCCGCGGGACATCAGGGGACACGGTCCCGGGTGCCTGATGACTGAAGGTCGCATGAAGGGCTTTCTGTGTGATGCGGATCCGGAGGATCGGTTGGTCGCGGCAGGCCCGGGGAGCCGAGCCTTGGTCCTGCCAGCGATCGCATTCCTCCGGCCCATTTGGCTGCGTCTTGCCCCGGCCGCCGGCTTGGGCTAGCAAACCATGCCTTCCGGGCCGCCGGGTGCCGGATAGGCGCCGTGGGTATATGCGGCTGCGCTTCCGCCCCCAAGCGCCCGGCTCAAGGATAAAAATGGCCCGAAACAAGATCGCCCTGATCGGCGCCGGCAATATCGGCGGCACGCTCGCGCACCTGATCGGCCTCAAGGAACTCGGCGACGTCGTACTGTTCGACGTATTCGGCGGTGTCGCCGCCGGCAAGGCGCTCGATTTGATGCAGTCGGGCCCGGTCGAGGGGTTCGACGCGCTGATGACCGGCGGGTCGGACTATGCCGCCATCGCCGGGGCAGACGTGGTGATCGTCACCGCCGGCTTCCCCCGCCAGCCCGGCATGTCGCGCGACGATCTGGTGGCCAAGAACGCCGGGGTGATCGCCGACGTCGCGGCCGGCATCAAGGCGCATTGCCCCGGCGCGTTCGTGATCGTGATCACCAACCCGCTCGATGCGATGGTCTGGGTCATGCAGCAGAAATCCGGCCTGCCGGCGCACAAGGTGGTCGGTATGGCCGGGGTGCTGGACAGTTCGCGGTTCCGGCTGTTCCTGGCCCATGAATTCAATGTCTCGGTGGAAGACGTCACCGCTTTCGTACTCGGCGGGCACGGCGATACCATGGTGCCGCTGATCCGATATTCCACGGTGGCGGGCATCCCGGTCCCCGACCTGATCCGCATGGGCTGGTCCACGGCGGAGAAGATCGCGGCGATCGTGCAGCGGACCGCCAATGGCGGGGGCGAGATCGTCAAGCTGCTGGAGCGCGACAGCGCCTTCTATGCCCCGGCGGCCTCGGCGATCGCCATGGCGGAATCCTATCTGCGCGACAAGAAGCGGGTACTGCCCTGCGCGGCCTGGCTGTCGGGCCAGTACGGGGTGAAGGACCTCTATGTGGGCGTCCCTGTGGTGATCGGCGCGGGCGGCGTCGAGCGGATCGTCGAGATCGCATTGGACGGGACCGAACAGGCCGCGTTCGAGAAATCCTGCGCCGCGGTACGAGAACTGATCGAGGCCTGTCAGAAGTTGATCGGCTGACCGCCCCAAAGCACAGGGAAGCCCACGTGAACATCCATGAATACCAGGCCAAGGAGCTGCTGAAGCACTATGGCGTAGCGGTACTCCCAGGCCACGTCGCCTGGACACCCGAACAGGCCGAAGCCGCCGCCAGCGCTCTGCCCGGCCCCGTCTATGTCGTGAAGTCGCAGATCCATGCCGGCGGCCGCGGCGCCGGACATTTCGCCGCAGACCCCACCGGCAAGGGCGGGGTGCGGATCACCAGATCCCCCGCCGAGGCCCGCGCCGCCGCCGAGGCCATGCTGGGCCAGGTGCTGGTCACCAAGCAGACCGGCCCCGCCGGGCGCAAGGTGCACCGGGTCTATGTCGAAGCCGGCTGCGACATCGCCCGCGAGCTGTACCTGGCGGTGCTGGTCGACCGGGCCACCGGGCGGGTCGCGGTGATGGCCTCCACCGAAGGCGGCATGGAGATCGAGGAGGTCGCCGCCCACCAGCCCGAGAAGATTCTGCGCGTCTCGATCGACCCGGCCACCGGCGTGTCGGGCTTCCACGCCCGCCGGCTCGCCTTCGCGCTCGGCCTGACCGGCAGGCAGATCGCCGCCTTCGGC
>DAICZL010000473.1 GCA_027311165.1 bacterium | reverse complement strand
ACCGAATTATCCACCAGCACCAGCCCGGCGATCCGGCCGTCGCCCGCCTGGTGCAGATAGGACAGCACATCCAGCACGCCGAGCGACCAGCCCACCAGCAGCACCGGCGCGGGCCCCAGCACGGACAGCAGATCGGCGATGTCCTGGCCGCGTCGGAACGGCTCATAGCCGCCGGCGGTGATCTCGGACTCGCCCTGCCCGCGCGGGTCGAAGGCGATGCTGCGATAATGGGCCGAGAACGCTGCCATCTGCGGCGCCCAGATCCAGGCGGGCATGGTCCAGCCGGGAACAAAGACGATGACCGGGCCGGCGCCGGCCTCCAGGAAGTGCAGGCGGGCACCGTCGCTGGTGGTGAAGAAACGGCTGGCGACCGGCGCGGAGGCAGCCGCGACCAGCAGCGACACGGGCGCGAGCAGGGCAGCGCGGCGGGACAGCATGATGCTGGTTTGAAAGCGCGGCGCGCGTCGTGTCAACGGGTTCGGCCAAGGGGCCGGGGCGAACGCTGCTGGCCGGGGATCGATCGCGCGAACGCGTCCGAGCCTCCCGAGCGTCTCTGTTGCGGCGGATGGAAATGTCCGGGCAGGCGGTGCGCGGCACGCCGAAGGCGTTGCGGACCGGGATTCGGGGGCACTCGGCCGCTTCGATGCCCGCGCGATCAGCTGGCGTCATCGCCTCGGTCGGCCCCCGTTTCCTGTCCGCCGCCGCGCTCGGTCACCGGTACAGATCCGTTCAAAACTGTGCGATCATCCTGCGGGGCCGGCAAACGTCGTATCCAGCCTGGACATCGTCCCAGACATTGGGGGGTCGAAGACATTGGTGTGTGTGACGGACATCGTCATGGCATCGGCTGATCGGGGGCCGGGGGGCGTCGCTGCGGCAGATAGCAATGCCAAAGATAGGGTGGGCAACGAAAGCGTGGGCGTGGTCGCCCCGATGCGCGGCACCTGCTTCGGGGCCGCCCTGTTGGCCTTGACGGCATGCGCGGTCCCGCCCGCGCCCCCATACGGTCAGACGGACGCGGACAACAGCGAACGGTTTCGGGCGGCGGTCCAGACGGCCATCGATTGCCGCACGACGGCGGCCCGCGATCGGCGTTATGTCGATCTCGGCACGCGCATGCCGCTGGAGGACATCGCGGAGGCAAACCTGCCGCAAATGATCGATCCGCAGTTCACCACCAGCGGCGAGATTGCACTGCTCGACGCCTGGACGGGCGATGTCGGCGCCTGCCGGGACCAGCTGTTGCTGGTGACTTATACCACGCTTCCGGGCTTCGGTCCGATCATCGAGCAGGCGAGGGACGATGACGACGCGATCTACGTCATGATTGCACGCCATAAGCTGACCTGGGGCCAAGGGGTGATGCGTCTGAAGGTCAATCGGACGAAAATGCGCGCCGCACTGATCGCCTACGCCGACCAAATAAACGAAAGGACCGCCAACATGGCGGAGGAGGTGCGCAACCGCCGCGCGATGATCTTGAGCTCGGTCATTCGTGTCCTCCCGTGACAGAGGGTTGCGGCGTCAGAGTGGGCATTTTGGCGGCTTCACATATTTGATTGTCGTAAAGGACCAAATCTGAAAGCGCCCGGCGCCCGTTGCGTTGCTCTGTGAGGGTCGTTTTGTTGTGGTGTGGCGGATTATTGTTTTGAGAGCGGCCATGAAGCCGGAGGCACCAACCGGACCTCGTTGCCTGTTCGCCAGCCTGCTCCCGTGGCCAGCCTGCTCTCGCGGACCGATCAGGAAACCGGTCCGCGGGGCCGGCAGCCGCCGCGATTTCGCCGGTTCTGCCCGCGATCGCCTTGCCTCATCCGAAGCTGCGGCGCAGCATCCCCATCCTCGGTCCCGCTGCGCCCACCCCCCGCTACACCCATCCAAGGAGGTCTCCATGCGGTTCCTGCGCGCGTCCAGCCCCGCATGGCTCGCGGCGGCACTGTGGCTGCTCGTCTTCACCGCCCCGGCCAGGGCCGACGCGCTCGACGAGATCGGCAAGGCCGGCGTGCTGCGGGTCGGGGTGTTCGAGGATTTCCCGCCCTTCTCCGCGGCCGGGCCCGACATGGCGCTGCAGGGCTACGACATCGATGTCGCCAATGCGCTCGCCGCCGCCCTGGGGGTGAAGATGGAGCTGGTGGGCATCACCGGCCAGAACCGGATCCCGACCCTGCTCGCCCACAAGGTCGATCTCCTGCTCAGCGTCGGCTACAGCGACGAGCGGGCCAAGGTCATCGACTACACCGCCCCCTACGCGCCCTATTACATCGTGGTGCTGGGCCCGGCCGACCTTGCCGCGGCGAAGCCGGGCGATCTCGCCGGCCACTCGGTCGGGGTGAACAAGGGCACGCTCGAGGATAGCTCGCTGACCGCGGCAGCCCCGCCCGGCACCGACATCCAGCGCTTCAACGACTATGGCGGCGTGATCGCGGCGTTCCTGGCCGGGCAGGTGCAGATGATCGTGGTCGGCAACGATGTCGGGGCGACCATCATGGCCCGCCATCCCCCGGTCGAGCCACACGAGAAGTTCACGCTGCTGTCCTCGCCCGACCAGATCGGGCTGAACAAGAACGAACCCCGGCTGCGCCAGGCGCTTGATGCGGCGATCGCCAGGATGAAGCAGGACGGCTCGCTGAACGCCATCGCCGTGAAATGGCTGCTGGTGCCGCTGCCGTCCGGCTTCTGAGCGGCCACGTCCGGACCAGCGGGGATCTTGGACGACCTCGCGGCCCTGCTGGCGGGGGCGGCCATCACGCTGGGCCTGGCCGGAGCCTCGGGCATTGCCGGAATGGCGCTGGCCATCGCGGCGGCGGGGCTGCAGCGCGGCGGCGGCAGGGCGGGGCGGCTCGCGGTCGGCCTCTATGTCGAGCTGATCCGCAACACCCCCTTCCTGGTGCAGCTGTTCTTCGTCTTCTTCGCCCTGCCCGCCGCCGGGCTGCGCCTGGGCGCCTGGACCGCGGCCTGCCTGGCCATGACGCTCAACCTGGCCGCCTACGCGACCGAGGTGCTGCGCGGCGGATTCGCGGCCGTGTCCCCCGGACAGCACGAGGCCGGGCGCGCGCTGGGCCTGCGCCCGCTGGCTGTGTTCCGGCTGGTGGTGCTGCCGCAGGCGATCGCGGCGTCCTACCCGGCGCTGGTCAGCCAGATCGTGATCATGCTGCTGGAATCCGCCGTGGTCTCGACCATCGCGGTGCGCGACCTGACCTATGCCGCCGACCTGATCCAGGCGCGCAGCTTCCGCGCCTTCCAGACCTACGCCCTGGCCACCGCACTCTATCTGGCGCTGGCGGTCGGCCTGCGCAGGCTGCTGCTGGGCGCGGGGCGCAGGATGCTGGCGGGCGGGCGCGGATGAGCACGATCGCCACGGGGACCATCCTGTGGACGCTGATCCAGTCGGCGCGCTGGACGCTGGCGCTGTCGCTGGTCGCCTTCCTGGGCGGCGGCGCCGCCGGCCTGGTGGTGATGCTGCTGCGCGCCGGCCGTTCCGCCGCCCTGGCACGGGCCGCCGCGCTCTATATCGACCTGTTCCAGGGCACCCCGCTGCTGATGCAGATGTTCATGGCCTATTTCGGCCTGCCGCTGCTGGGTGTGGAGGTCTCGCCCTGGCTCGCCGCCGCGCTCGGGCTGACGCTGTATGCCGGGGCCTATCTGGGCGAGATCTGGCGCGGCGCGGTGCAGGCGATCGGCCAGGGGCAATGGGATGCCGCCGCCAGCCTGGGCCTGGGCCGGGCCCGGCAATTGCGGCTCGTGATCCTGCCGCAGGCGCTGCGCCTGGCAGTGCCGCCGACCGTCGGGTTCCTGGTGCAGCTGGTCAAGGCGACCGCCGTCGCCTCGATCGTGGGATTTCGCGAACTGACCCGCACCGCCGAGATCATCAGCAACGCGACCTTCCGGCCGCTGGTCGTGTATGGGCTGGCGGCGCTGATCTATTTCGCGCTGTGCCTGCCTCTGACCGTGGGGGCGCGGGCGCTCGAACGCCGGCTGGGGCGCGCGTAAGGCCAAAGGGCGCTGTCCCCCATCTCCCAATGGGCAAACCCGCCGGGGAGCAGCGCTCCCTGGACCCGCACTTGCTGGGGGGTACGATCCAGGAAATGCCGGTCCCCGATGGGCCATGGGGGACCGCTGGTCCCCGGCGGGGGCCATGCCCTGACCCTGCGCCAGCTCTCGCAAACTCATTGGCAGACCCGTCCCGCCCAAGGCATTTGCCGCGGCGGTTAACCGCGCGTTCAGCCGCCATCGCCACACTCCATCGCCATGAGGATCCTGATCACCGGCGGGGCCGGCTTCATCGGTGCGCAGATCGGCCTGGCGCTGAAGCGCGACATGCCGGGCGCCAGCGTGATCGCGCTCGACAAGCTCCGCCGCCGCGGCAGCGAGCTCGCCCTGCCGCGGCTGCGCGCCGGCGGGGTCGGCTTCCTGCACGGCGATGTCCGTTCGCCCGATGACATCGCCGCCGCCGGTCCGGTGGACGTGCTGGTGGAATGCTCGGCCGAGCCCAGCGTGCATGCCGGCTATGCCGACCAGCCCGGCTATGTGGTGCAGACCAATCTCACCGGCCTGGTCAACTGCCTCGATCATCTGCGCCGCCATGGCGGGGACCTGGTGTTTCTCTCCACCAGCCGCGTCTATCCGATCGCCGCCCTGCGCGCCCTGCCCCTGCACGCGGAGGAAACCCGCTTCGCCCTGCGGGACGGCGCCTGCGGCACCGGCTGGTCGCCGGCCGGCATCACCGAGGCGTTTCCGCTCGCCGGCAGCCGCTCGCTCTACGGCGCGACCAAGCTCGCGGCGGAATTGCTGATCGAGGAATATGCCGCGCTCTACGGCCTGCGCGGCATCGTCAACCGCTGCGGGGTGGTCGCCGGTCCGTGGCAGATGGGCAAGGTGGACCAGGGCTTCCTCTCGCTCTGGCTCGCCCGGCACGTCTATGGCGGCCCGCTCGCCTATAGCGGGTTCGACGGCACCGGCCGGCAGGTGCGCGATGTGCTCCATGTCGCCGATCTGTGCGAGCTGGTCGCCGCCCAGATCGCCGCCCCGCAGGATCACGCGGGCCTTGCCTGCAATGTCGGCGGCGGGCCAGACCGCAGCGTCTCGCTAACCGAGCTCACCGCGCTCTGCCGCCGGACCACCGGAAGATCGCTCAACATCGGCGCCGATCCAGCCACCCGCGCCGCCGACATCCCCTACTACGTCACCGACGGCGCCGCGCTCGCCGCCCGCAGCGCCTGGCGGCCGCGGCGCGGCGTGCAGGAACTGCTGGACGACATGCATCGCTGGCTGGTGGACCAGCGCCACCTGCTGGAGCCGGTGTTCGCGGCATGACCCCGACCGGCGCGACCCCGACCGGCGCGACCCCGACCGGCATGACCCCGACCGGCATGACCCCGACCGGCACGACCCCGACCGGCGTGACACCGACAGGAAAGACAGGCCGAGGATGCAGATCATCTACGCCGATGCCGGGCTGGCGACCGAGATCGGTCATCACGCCAACAGCTGCCGTTTCATCACCGGGGCGCTGCGGGCCCGCGGCCACGCGGTGCGGATCGCGGCCTTCCAGGGGATCGAGGCCGCCCTGGCCGCCGAGCTGCAGGCCAGCCCGCATTTCCGGCTGAGCACCTATTGGGGCAATGACGGCGATCCGGTCTGCGGCTGGCTGAATGCCTTCTTCACCGGCGCCAACCTGTTCGCCGAGGACCTCGCGGCACTTGGGCCGTTCCAGGCGGACGATCTCCTGTATGTCAATTCGATCCTGCCGGCCCAGCTGCTGGGGCTGCGCAGTTTCCTGCTGGGCCAGCAGCCCTTGCAGCGTCCCCAGATCGTCACCGAGCTCGGCACCGGACCGGGGCTCGACTATGTGCGGACCGATACCGGCGCCCGCTTCGTCGCCCGCGACCCCAGGGTGGATTCGCGCGCCACGCTGTACCGTTTCGCCGGCACCCAGCTGCGCGCGAGCGCCCTGCCCGGGCTGCATGTGTGCAGCTTCGACCGCAGCGCGAGCGAGCTCTACACCGCGCTGCTCGGGATCCCGGTCCGCACCTTGCCGGTGCCGCATCTGGCCGAGACCACCCCCCGGCAGCGCGGCACGCGCCGGCCGCTGGTGATCGGGGTGCTCGGACACCAGCGGGGCGAGAAGGGCTATCAGCTGGTCCCCGAAATCGCTGCGATCCTGCTGGCGGCCAGGCCCGATCTGCGGCTGCTGGTGCACAATGCCCAGCCCGATTTCATGGCCGAGACCCAGGCAGCGATGCGCGCTCTGGCGTCGCAGGACCAGCGGGTCGTGCTCGATGAACGCCCCGCCGGGCCGGCGCTGTGGCAGCAGCTGCTCGACCATTCCGACCTGATCCTGTGCCCCTACATGCCCGATCAGTTCCGCGGCGCCTATTCGGCGATCGCGTCGGAGGCGATCGCCAACGCCATTCCCCTGGTGGTGCCGGCCGAGACCACGCTGGCCCGGGTGGTCGCCGAATTCGGCGGCCCGGGCACGGTGTTCCAGGGCCACAGCGCCGAGGCGGTGGCGGCGGCCGCGCTCGAGGCGCTGGACCGCTTCGACCAGCTGGCCGCGCTGGCGATGGACGGCGCGCGACGCTGGCAGCAGACGATGGGCGCCGGCTGCATGGTGGATGCCATGCTGGGGCTGGTCGCCGGCGCCGACATGCGTTTCCGGCTGGACCGCCCGGCGGCGTCGCGGTCCCACACCCCGTTCCCCATCCCAGCCGAGAAGGTCGCCTGAACCATGAAAGTCCTGTTCAGCAATCCCCCCTGGTGGGATGGCCTGCAAACCGTGACGGATGCGCAGGGTAACAGTTTCGAGGCCTATGTCGGGGGCGTGCGCGCCGGCTCGCGCTGGCCGTTCACCATGCTGCACCGCGCCCCCCCCGATGTCGCGGCGATCGGCGCCTATCTGCCCTACCCATTCTTCATGGGCTACGCCGCAACCTATGCCGCGCGCCACACCGGGGCCGAGATCGTGTTCCGCGACAGCATCGCGCTGCGGGAATCCTACGAAGCCTACCTGGCCTTCGTGCTGCAGGGCGGCTTCGACTACATCGTGATCGAATCCGCCTCGCCCAGCTGGGACCACGACCGGGCGCTGATCGCCACGCTGCACCGCTTCCTGCCCCGGGCCCGGATCATCGTCACCGGACCGATCGCCTCGAACTCCCGCGAGGTGCTGGCCGAAAACCCGGTCCATGCCTGCGTGCGCGGGGAATACGAGAAGGGCGTGGTGCGGGTCTTGAACGGCGAGTCGGGGCTGATCGATTTCGATCTGCTGAGCGTCGCCGAAATGAACGCCGCCCCCTTCCCCTATTACGACGCCACCTACGCGCATCGCTATGTGGACAGCAACCCGCTGGGCATGCAGTTCACGCAGGCGCAGGTCTGGAGCAGCCGCGGCTGCCCCTACAAGTGCATCTTCTGCGTCTGGCCCGCGACGATGACCGGCAATGATCCGGACGGCACCGGCAAGCGCACGGTGCGGCACTACAGTGCCGAGTACATGGAAGCGTTCCTCGGCGAAATCACCGGCAGATACGGCCATCGCTCCGTCTATTTCGACGACGATACGTTCAACCTGGGCGACCGTCATGTCGAGCGGATGTGCGCGGTGATGCGCCGGATCGGGCTGCCCTGGGCGGCGATGTGCCGGGCCGACACCTCGCGGCTGGAGCTGTGGCGCGAGATGAAGGAGAGCGGCTGTTACGGGGTGAAGATCGGCTTCGAAAGCGGCAGCCAGGTGGTGATCGACACGATCGTCAACAAACGGCTCGACCTGGAACAGGCCCGCGCCACCGTGGCCGAGATCAAGCGCGTCGGGCTGAGCGTGCACGGCACCTTCACCTACGGCCTGCCCGGCGAGACGGCGGAACAGATGCGCGAGACCAGGCGCTACGCCGAGAGCCTGGCGCTCGATACCCGCCAGGAATCCGGCTGCGCCGAGATCGAGGGAACCCCGCTGCATACCCTGGCCACCACCGGCAGCCTGGACCGCTATGCCGGCGCCAGGCTGGACGCCGATCCCTATGTCCGCGAGACCGACGGGCGGGTGAAGATGGAGCGTCTGGCCGGCGCGCTGCAGGGCGGGCATCCCTAGCGCAACAGCGCGTCAGGGTGACTTCAACCGCGATAAAATGTCGCGACAAAACAGGGAACCGGAGCGCGGTCGGACCGCAAATCCGGGTCCGGCGGCGCCGACCGCGCGCCAAGGCCGCCGCCCCGGCCATCGGGTGCGCACTGAGCCCGCCTTCGGGTCACAGGGCGCGCGCCGACGCGCCCGATCCGCATCGCCGGGCAACCCGTCGGTGCCCGCGGCGGGCTCCGCCCGCGCGGGGAGGCTCCGTCAGTGCCGGAAATGCCGCATCCCGGTGAACACCATGGCGATGCCGGCGGCATCGGCCGCGGCGATCACCTCCGCATCGCGCAGCGATCCGCCGGGCTGGATCACCGCCACCGCGCCCGCTGCCGCCGCCGCTTCCAGCCCGTCCGCGAAGGGAAAGAACGCGTCGGAGGCGAGCACCGCCCCCTCGGTCAGCGATCCCGGCAGGCCGGCCGCGCGGGCGGCCTCGGCGCCCTTCCAGGCGGCAATGCGGGTACTGTCCACCCGGCTCATCTGCCCCGCGCCGATCCCCATCGTGGCACCGTTGCGGGCAAACACGATGGCATTGGATTTCACGTGCTTGCAGACCCGGAAGGCGAAGATCAGATCCGCGAGCTCGGCCGGATCCGGGGCACGGCGGGTCACCACGCGCAGCGACTGCGGGCTCACCTGCCCGCCATCGCGGGTCTGCGCCAGGAACCCGCCGGCCAGGCTGCGGAAGTCCAGCCCCGGCGCCAGGGGATCGGGCATGGCGCCGGTCAGCAGCAGCCGCAGCGCCTTCCTGCGCGCCAGCACCGCCAGCGCGTCGGGATCGGCAGCGGGGGCGATGATCACCTCGGTGAAGATCGCCGCGATC
>DAICZL010000463.1 GCA_027311165.1 bacterium | reverse complement strand
GGCGGCGCTGATGCCGTGATGGAACAGCGGCGTGGCGGCCAGGATGCCGGCGATGCCGAAGAGTGCGGCAAGCGCCGCCCCGAGCGCTGTATCGATCCGCGCGCCGCCGATGTCGCCCGGCGCCAGGCCTTTGTCCGCGGTCGCGCCTTGCTGGAAGAACAGCATCCAGGGCGTGACGGTGGCGCCGACGTCGGCCACCATCAGCAGGACCGCATCGGGCGTGACGCCGCCCGGCAGCGGTCCCCAGGACGCGAAGGCGTGCCCCACCGCCCCCCAGTCGGGCTTCGCCAGCAGCGCCACCGGCACGAACACCGCGTTGCCGAGCGCGAGGCCGAGCGTGATCCGCTCCCAGGTCCAGTAGCGCGAGGTGCCGGCCAACCCGACCACCAGCGCCACGCCGATCCCGACCGCCAGCAGCGGCGGGACGCCGAAATAGCCGAGGCCGGCGCGGATGCCGATGAACTCGGTCACGAGGGTGAGCAGATTGCCGATCATCAGGTCGGCCATGGCGAAATTGCCCCAGAACCGGCCGAAGCGGGCGTAGATCAGCTCGGCATGGCCGTGGCTGGCGGCGGCGCCGACTCGGGCGGCCATCTCCTGCACCACGAAGCCGATCAGGAAGGTCGCGGCGACGAAGGGCAGGAAGAAGCCGATGCCGAAGCGCGCCCCGGTGGCGGCGTAGGAGAGCATGCTGGGGGCGTCGTTCTCACCCAGGAACACCAGCACGCCGGGTCCGACGATCAGCCAGAGCAGCCGCAGCCGGGCCCATCCGCCGGCGGCATGCCGCGCCCGCAGCAGGGCCAGGGTATCCTGCGCGCGGTCGAAATCCTCATGCGCGGGCGGAGGGGGCAAAGGCCGGGCCAGCGGAAGCGGCAGCGCCGCAGGCGGGAGAGCGACGGGCCGGGGCTGTCCCGCGGGCGGGATCACACCAGCCGAGCGATCTGCAGGGCAACCACCGCGAGCATCAGCACCACATAGGCCCGCATCGCCCACATCAGGACACGCACAGAGGGCGAGAGGGCGCGCCGTGGCCAGCGGGTCATGCGCCGGTGGGCGGAGACGCTGGCGGCGGCAAGCAGACCGGCCTCGCCGGCAGGGCTGAGGGCGGGGCCGAAAACCGGACTGAGCGGAGACAGGCGACGGTTCGACATCGGGCGTCCTGGGCGATGCGGCGTGGCGGCGTGGCGGCGAGACGGCGTGCGGATTGGAAGCCGATGCACCGAAATGTAGCCTGGGCTCCATCCGAGTCAAGAAAATCCAGCAGTTCTAAACGCGAGCGGCTCGCATCTTCTGGCTGAGTCCGATCTGCCACACCCAGCGCCCGACGGGGCTTCGCTGCCCGACTTTCTTGCACAATTCCCTTGCATCGATGCCGGATCGCTGATTCGACGTCGCCGTGGGCCTGATCTCCACCCTCATCGGCGCCGTGGGCGCCGTCTCGGCCTCGCTGCCCGACCCCCGCAAGGGGCCGTTGCGTGAGGACGCTTATCGCATGGCCGACATCGTGCTGTCCGCCTTCTCCTTGTTCTTCATGGGCAGCCCCTCGTTCCTCGCCTACCAGCGCCGGCTGGAGGAAGGCCAGGGCCGCTCCAACTGCCAGACTCTGTTCGGCATCACCCGTATTCCCACCGACGCCACCGTCCGCCAGATGCTAGACGGCGCCCCGCCGGAGGCGTTCGACCCGCTGTTCCGCGAGACCCTGGATGCCGCCGGCCCGCTCACACCCTTCCGTCGCCTCGACAACCGGGTGCTGATCGCACTCGATGGCACCGAGCATTTCTGCTCGCGCAAGATCCACTGCCCGCGCTGCCTGCATCGCCGCCGCGCCGATGGCGGGGAGGAGTATTTCCACAGCTTCCTCGGCGCCAGCCTGGTCGCCCCCGGGCATGCCCAGGTGCTGCCGCTGGCGCCCGAGTTCATCACCCCCCAGGACGGGGCCGAGAAGCAGGACTGCGAGCGCAACGCCGCCAAGCGCTGGCTCTCGCGGCACGGCCCGGGTCTCGCGTCACTGCGCCCGGTCTATCTGGGCGACGATCTGTTCGCCTGCCAGCCGATCGTGGCCGCGATCAAGGCCAGCGGCGGCAGTTTCATCCTGACCTGCAAACCCAGTTCGCATCAGACCGTCAGCGAATATCTGCACGGCGTGAAGCCCGAGGAACACCGCGAAATTACGGTCAAACACGGCAAGCGCACCACCGCCATCTACCGCTGGATGACCGCGGTGCCGCTGCGCGCCAGCGACGATGCGATCGCGGTGAACTGGTTCTCGGTCGAGACCTGCAACGCCGCCGGCAAGCGCACCTACGCCAACAGCTTCGTCACCGACCTGCCGGTCTCGGCCGCCAACGTCGCCGACCTGGCCGCGTGCGGGCGGGCGCGGTGGAAAATCGAGAACGAGACCTTCAACGTGCTGAAATGCGGGGGCTACAACCTCGAACACAACTTCGGGCACGGGAAGAAGACCCTGGCCAGCGTGCTGGTAGTGCTGAACCTGCTCGCCTTCGCCGCCCATACCGCCGCACGGCTGGGATGCCTCGCCTGGGCCGAGGCGATGGCGGCGCGCAAGGCAAACTACCGGTTCTTCGAGCATCTGCGCACCATCACCGCCTATGTCGTGTTCCACGACTGGGACCAGCTGCTGGGGTCAATCACCGACGCCGCCATCAGGCCACCCTGACCGCGCAGACTTGCCAAACCGCCACAAACGCCGCGACGACACAGGGGAGAGGCCCACCAAAAACTTCAGGAAACCGCAGATTTAGAACTGCTGCGTTGAGCGCAGGGGGCTGGGGGATGAAGCTCGTGGAAGTGTATGGTCGGGTCCGCTACGCGGTGCGGATCGAGGGGACCGACCGTCGTGAGGCGGCGCGGCGTTTTGGGATTGACCCTCGGACGGTGGCGAAGATGCTGGCCTTCTCGGTGCCGCCTGGTTACCGGCGCAGTCATGCGCCGACGCGCCCGAAGCTGGATGCGTTCGTCGGGATCATCGATCGGATCCTGGAGGAGGATAAAGGGCGGCCGGCGAAGCAGCGGCATACGTCGAAGCGGATTTTCGAGCGTTTGCGCGACGAGCACGGCTTCGGCGGCTGCTCTGAAATGCGATTGCCCTGCACGCTGACACAGGACGCTTGACAACGATCCAGG
>DAICZL010000461.1 GCA_027311165.1 bacterium | reverse complement strand
GCACCAGCCCCGGCATCGGCTGTGCGGCGTCGCTGGCGGGAAACACCCCGCCCAGACCGCGCTCGGCCAGCCCGAGATGCTGGACCAGCAGCCCCTTCGCGACGGCGCGTAGATCGGTGCTGGGCTGCAGGTCGCGATTCTCCAGCAGTCTTCCCTGGGCCAGACCCGGCCAGTCCGCCAGCACGCGCCCGCCGGCCACCGCCCCGCCCAGCACCAAGGCCACCGTGCCGGTGCCGTGGTCGGTGCCGTTGGTGCCGTTCGCGCGCACCGTCCGGCCGAACTCGGTCATCACCAGCACCGCGGTCTGCCGCCAGGCCGGGCCCAGCCCTTTGCGCAGCGCCATCAGCCCCGCATCCAGCTGCGCCAGCGCGTTGTGCAGCCGGAACGTCTGGGCGGTATGGGTGTCCCACCCCCCGAGTTCCAGAGCGGCGACGCGCGGCCCGTCCTGGGCGGCCAGCATCCGGCCGGCCGCCCCGGCCAGAATGGCGAACCCGCCACGGTCGGCGGCGGCCCCGCCCGCCATGCTCCCGCCGGCCATGCTCCCACCCGGCATGTCCCCATTGGCCATGCCCGGGCTCGCCATCCCCCGCCCTGGCATGGCGTCCCCGCCTCCCGGCGCGGCCATGCCCGCAGAGGTCAGCACCGCGGAAGAGAAGCCGCGTTCGCGCACGCCCTCGGCGATCGCCGGGCCGGTTACCGGATCGTGCCGGTGCAGCGCCACCAGCTTGGCATAGAGGTCGGGATCGGGGGGCACCGGCCCATGCGGCGCCCAGCTGCCCACCGGCGCCGGACCGCGCAGCAGCAGCGGCACTTCCATCCCCATCGCCAGCGCCAGATCGGCGCGCGGCAGGCCGCCCCCCGCCAGGGCGGTGACGGCGCGGTTCAGCCAGCCGCTGGTCATGCGCTGGTCGGCGCCGCATTCCAGATAATCCTGCGCCTCGAAATGGCTGCGGGTGCGGTAGGACCCGGCCACCGCGTGCACCACCAGCATCTCGCCCGTGGCATACAGGCCGTGCAGCCCGCCGAGCGAGGGGTGCAGACCGTAGAACCCGCCGAGATCTAGCAGCCCCCCTTCGGTGCCGGGGGCGGAGGTCAGCAGGCCCGGCCGCCACTGCGCCAGGGCCGGATCGCCATAGGGGGCAACCGCCGACAGCCCGTCCAGCGCGCCGCGCAGGATCACCACCACCAGGCGCCGATCGCCCGGCACGGAGGCGAGCGCCAGCGAGGCGCGGCCCAGGCTGACCGCACTTGCCAGCCCGAGCAGCGCCGCGCGCCGGCTCAGGCCTCGCCCGATGGTGATCATCTCGGCGCGCCGGGTTCCGGTCGCGCCGGGCTGGGGGCGGGCGATCATCGGCATTACCTCCGCTGGAATTCCGGGGAGCCGAGCAGCAGCGTCAGGGCCTCGCGACGGGAGCCGGCGCGGCGGACCTGCTCGGCGGTGTCCTGGCCGAGCAGCGGACCGAGGCTGGTCTCGGCGAGGCGGGCGGGGTCGATCCCGCCGCTGCGCCCGGCGAAGCCCCAGGCCCAGTCGATACGGCGCATCATCGCTTCCGACCCGGCCCAGTCGGCGGCGCGGTCGGGCCAGCCATTCGGCGCCGGGCATTGCTAGACCGGCTGGCCGAGGCTGCCCAGCATCGCCACCAGATCAGGGGCCTGGCCCGCCGGTGCCCCTGCCGCTGCCCCCGCT